>NZ_SOHC01000016.1:0-34039 GCF_004403955.1 Cryobacterium sp. TMT1-2-1 | reverse complement strand
ATTCAATCCGAGCCCACTGGTCATCGGTCAGGAGAGCAGTACGCGACATTCCTCCACCCTCCCAAACGAATCACGATTCGATTAGGAGACACGCCCTAGTCGCGGGTGATCTTCCAGATGCCGTCGGCCAGCTCCTTGTCGGGGTGCTGCACCGACACGAACAGCTCCTTCGGGTTCTTGCCGAAGTAGATGCCGGTGGTCTCGGCGTGCTCATCCTTCAGCGAGGCGAAGAGTTCGACGCTGTCGGCCGAGCCGTCCTTGTCCAGGTCCTTGCCGGCCCGGTAGACGTCGCTGAAATCGTTGTCCTCGACGATCCAGAGCGCACCGTCGGGGCCGGCGGCCAGGTTGTCGGGGCTGTTGAGCCCGGTCACGCCGGCTGCCTTGTTCTCGACCGGGACGTTGACGCCGGCCTGCACGAAGCTGCTCACGGTGAGCTTCTTCAGGTCGATCGCAACCACGCGGTCCTCGGACGTGTTCGCCACGTAGAGGGTCTGGCCGATGACCTGCACGTCCTCCGGGCGACCGAACTCGGTTGCGTTCGCGGCGTTCGACGCGGCATCCCCGTCGGTGCGGACCAGGTTCTGGTCGAGCGCGACCCACTCGAACGCGCCCACCTTGTCGGCAAACGTCGCAGAGTTCCACTTCTGGGCCGCATCCGTCAAGCCGGTGAGCTTGAGGGCGTACAGGCGGCCCTGCGAGAGGTCACCGCGGGTCGTGGGCACGAACTTGTAGATCGACCCGCCGTTGAGTTCGTCGATGACGAAAACCGAGCCGTCGGACGCGACACCGATGCCCTCGTGACGCAGGGCTCCGAGTTCGCCGCGCTCTTCGATTCGATCGACCTTGGTCGGGTCCTCCTTGTCGAGGAACACCTCGAAGACCCTGCCTCCCTCGGTCTCCTCGGTGACGAGAAGGCTGCCCCAGGGGGTCCAGACGATGCCGTCGAGACGGTTCCAGTCCGCGCGCTGGGCGATGACCTTCGATTTGCCGGTCGTGAGGTCGGTCACCCCGACCGCGCCGTTCGCGCTCACCTCGTAGGTGTTGAACAGGTAGCGGCCGGCCTCGGGTCCGGTCTCGTTCTGGGTGTTCATGTCGTGCAGGTCGTCGACGCCCGGGTAGACATCCAGCCCGGTCTCGTCGCTGACGAGGCTCTGGCTGTAGCCCTCCGGAACGACGTACGGCTCGGTCCAGTCGGAGCTCGCCTGGCCGTAGGCGGATCCGGCGATGGGGGTGAAATCGATTGGGCCGCTCGCGGCGAACGCTGCGGGGGCAGTGAAGCCGATGATGGCAACGGTCGCGAGGGCACTGACGGCAATCTTCTTGCGCAAGGCGCTACTCCTTTGAGAGGGGATGGATGCAACGCCCTCGAAGCTATTCGCGCAATCTGTCGTGCCGGGGTCGGTGGGCAGCCATCACGTGGCGCGGGAGTGAACACGAGGTGACCTGCGGCGAGCCTTGTACACCTCGAACCACGCCACCCCCGCGAAACCGGCGACGAGGGCGACCGCCCAGTCCCCGAGCCCGATCGGGCCGAGGTTGAAGGCGTCCCTGAGCGCCGGAACGAGCAACACCAGCGCCAGGAGCGCGCCGGCTCCCAGCAGAATCCACTTCACCGCCCGGTTGCGGCGCTCCCTGACGGTTCGCCAGATGGACAGGGTCCACGACCGGTTCACCAGGATGAGCGCCAGGTTGCCGATCACGAGGGTGGCGAAGGTCACCGAGCGCACGACGTCGTCGGGGCGGTCCCCGAGCACGGCCCACAGGTAGACGGCCAGCACCGCCAGGAGGGAGGTCACGCCCTGCACGGTGGCAATCGTGAGTACGCGCCGGCCGAACATGGGCTCGCCGAGGCCGCGCGGTTTCTGCTCCATCACCGCCGGGTCCGCCTGCTCCGCCTCGAACACCACCGAACAGGCCGGGTCGATGATCAGCTCGAGGAAGGCGATCAGCACCGGCAGGAGCACCAGTGGCCAGCCCTCGCCGGCGAAAACCGGAATCAGCGCCATGCCGATGATCGGAACATGCACGGCGATGATGTACGACATCGCCTTGCGCAGATTGTCGAAGATGCCGCGGCCCTGACGGATGCCTCCGGCGATCGAGGCGAAGTCGTCGTCGGTGATCACCAGCGCCGCTGACTCGCGGGCGACATCCGTGCCCCGGGCGCCCATCGCGATGCCGATGTCGGCTGCGCGCAAAGCCGGCGCGTCGTTCACCCCGTCACCGGTCATCCCGACGACCTCTCCGTTGGCCTTGAGCGCACGGATCAGCTGCAGCTTCTGCTCGGGGACCATCCGGGCGAACACGCTGACTGTGCGGATGCGACGGGCCAGCTCGGCCTCGTCCAGCTGCCGCAGCTCCGGCCCGGTGATGCAGCCCTGCGCGTGGTCCAGGCCGATCTCCCGCGCGATCGCCAGCGCCGTGCCCGGGTAGTCCCCCGTGATCATCACGGTGCGCACACCCGCAGCGGCGAGCTCCGCGACGGCCTCCGGCACGCCGGGTCGAACCGGGTCGTGCAGTCCGGCGAGGCCCAGGTATTCGAACTCGAAGTCGTGCTGCTGCACGGGGAGTTCGCTCGGGCCGCTGAAGCGGGCCCGGGCCACTGCGAGTACCCGCTGGCCGTTGGCCGCCGCAGCTTCGACCTGGTCGAGGAGCGCGGCCAGCCGCTCATCATCGAAGTGGCACAGGTCTGCGATGGCCTCGGGAGCGCCCTTCGCCGCGACCACGTACTCAGTGGGCCCGGCGTTGGTTTGCCCGGCATCGGTGCCGCCGGGCGCCCGCCACACGTGGGAGAGCGCCAGGAGGTTCTCGGTCAGCGGGTATTCCCGCACCAGGTCCCAGCCCGCGTGGGTGTGCGGGGTGTCGACGAGCACGGTTTCGGCCAGGTCCTGGAAGGCCCGATCCATCGGGTCGAAGGGGTCGATCGGCGAGGCGAGCTGGGCGAACTCCACGAGGGTGTGGAAGCGCTCGGGAAGGATCGGCCCGTCAAGCCGGTAAGCCGCCCCGTCCACGATCAGCTCGCGCACGGTCATGGTGTTCATGGTGAGCGTGCCGGTCTTGTCGACGCAGATGACCGTCGCCGAACCGAGGGTCTCGATCACGGCCGATCGGCGGGTGAGCACATGCTTCTTCGACATGCGCCAGGCGCCGACGGCCAGGAAGATCGTGAGCACGACCGGGAACTCCTCGGGAAGCATCGCCATGGCCGTCGCGATGCCGGCCAGCAGCCCTTCGAGCCAGTCGCCCCGGGTAAGACCGTAGATCACGGCGACGGCTGTCGCGGCGAGGAGCCCGATGACCGCGATGACCCGCACAAGCCGGTCGATCTCCCGCTGCAGCGGCGTGGGCTCCGTTTTGATCGTGCGCAGGGCCGTGCCGATGCGGCCCAACTCGGTGTTCGCCCCCGTTCCCAACACCTGCGCGACTGCACGCCCTTTCAGCACGAGCGTGCCCGAGAACACCCACGGGGTGGCGTCTCCGCCCGGCGCTCCCATCGCCGCGGCCGACGGGTCGGCGCCGAGGGCCGTCTTCCGCACCGGGACGGATTCGCCGGTGAGGGCGGATTCATTGACGGAGACGTTGACGCAGTCGAAAAGCACCGCATCGGCGGGAACCCGGTCGCCTTCAGAGAGCAGAACGAGGTCGCCGCGCACGACGTCGCGCCCGGCAATGCGCGTCTGCTCGCCGTCGCGGATGACCAGTGCACGCGGCGAGGAGAGGTCTCGCAGCGCCGCGAGAGCGTTCTCGGTCTTGCGCTCCTGATAGATGGAGATCGAGATCACGACGATGACGAACGACATCAGGATGACGCCGTCGAGCGGCTCGGCGAGGAGGAAGTTGATCGTGCCTGCGCCGAGCAGCAACAGCAGCATCGGCTGCCGGATCACCGCCCAGGCCTGCTGCACCAGGTTGCGCGGCCTGGCCGTGGGCAACTCGTTCGGGCCGTCGGCGGCCAGGCGCCGCTCGGCCTCAGTCGCGGTGAGCCCGAGCAGGGCGAGTGGCTGTGCCGGTCCGGTCATCGCCGCCACCCCTTCTTCGGCGCAGCGAACGAGTTGCCTGCCGTGCGCCCATCGTAGCCAGCCACGCGCACCGAGCTCAGGAATCCTGAGCTTCCTGTTCTCCACATCAGGCACTTGACCGGGTTATTCACTGGTTGAGCAACAGGCCTCATAATGTCGGTGGTTGCCCGTAATGTGACTGTCATGACAGCTTCGTTGATCGCCCAGCAGGAGGCCCGCGGTGTGCGTTTCGACGCCATCGCGGCCGCCGACCGGCAGATCGCGCAGGCGTTCGCGCGTCGCGCCGAACTGGTCGACGAGGCCCGCCGTTACGGCGCGGCCACCGCCGGGGACGCGCCCCGCGTTCCCGGGTCGCGCTGGGACGCCGCCACAGTGGCGGAACGCGAATTCGTCAGCGAACTGGCATGCACCCTCCGGGTGCCGCAGCGCACGGCCCAGACGCTGATTGCCGAAAGCCGCGCCCTCACCGAAGACCTGCCGGCCACCCGCGAAGCACTACAGAACGGAGAGATCACTTACCGTCACGCGCAGGTCCTGATCGGGCAGGCCTGGACGGTCCCCGACGAGGCCAAGGCGGCCTTCGAGGCGTCGCTGCTGCGCTCCGCGGGGCGGCTCACCGCGGCCAAGCTCAAGTACAACGCCCGGAAGCTGCGGGAGCGGCTGCACCCCGAGACGATCACCGCCCGGCACGAGCGATCCGTCGCGGACCGCGCGACGTACTTCCAGGCCGAAGCGGACGGGATGGCCTCACTCGTACTCTACGACAGCGTCGACCGGGTACAGTCCGCGTACGACCGGGTCACCACCGCGGCACTGAGCTTGCAGGGGCCCGACGAACCCCGCACGCTCACCCAGCTGCGAACGGATGTCCTCACCGACCTCCTGATCGACGGGGTCACCCCCTCCGGCCTCGGCAAGGGGATCCGCGCCACGGTCAACGTGACCGTCCCGGTCCTGACCCTGATGGGCCGCTCAGAGGAGGCTGGCCACCTCGAGGGCTACGGTCCGATCGATCCGGACACGGCACGGCGACTGGCCTCGGGAGCACCGAGCTTCACCCGGTTGCTCGTCCATCCGGAAACGGGGGTGGTGCTCTCGGTCGGCCGCACAAGCTACAAGGTCCCGAAAGATCTCAAACGCTGGCTCCGCATCCGAGACGAAACCTGTAGATTCCCCGGCTGCAACCGGGCCGCCGCCCACTCCGATCTCGACCATTCGCTCGACTGGCAGTTCCAGGGCAGAACGGCCCACGACAACCTCGCCCACCTCTGCCCCGGTTGCCACTCACTTAAGAGCGAGACCGGGTGGCGTCTGGAGCACCTGGGCGACGGACGGCTCGAATGGACCTCACCCACCGGACGCAGCTTCACCAGCGAACCAGGCACGGACCTGGCGACCGACCAGCCGAGGTAGCCTGCCATCTCCTTGCGAACAATGAACTTCGGGTCTAGACCGTGAGTCATAGGACAACGTTGACGACCATTGCCTGACATGTCCCTTGACAAGGTGTCCGGGAAAGGACCTCGTGATGCCGAGTCACCGGCCATCCAGTAGCCAGCTGCCAGGTTCCTGACGTGTTCGCGTCCGTGGATCCTGTGTGCACACGCCGTCCTTTCGATCCCCCTGCAATCGCAACCAGAGGAAGGAAAGATGATGTTGAAACGTAAGACGATCACAGCACGAGGCGTCGGAACCACCTTCGTTGCAGTCCTCGGCATCGTGGCGCTGGCCGCGTGTACAACGCCGAGCACGTCGCCCGGCCCGAGCGACACGGGCGGCGGGGGCGACGTTCCGGAGTTGAACGCGGAGTCGTTCACACCCGACTTCTCGGCCATGGAAGAGCTCAAGGGGCTTGCCTCAGAGGGCAAGGGCCTGATCGGCGTGCTGCTGCCCGACACGACGACCTCGGCGCGGTACGTGACGTTCGACGCCCCCTACCTGAAGCAGGCGTTTGAAGCCGCGGGGCTGGACTCCACCCAGTTCAAGATCGACAATGCGCAGGGCAGCGCGAGCACGATGCAGACGCAGGCCGAAGCCGACATCACGGCCGGGGCATCCGTTCTGCTCGTCGACGCGCTCGACTCCGGCTCGGGCGCAGCCATCGAGGCTGCCGCCACGGCCCGCGGCGTCAAGGTGATCGACTACGACCGCCTCGTCAAGGGCGGCGCAGAGGACCGCATCTATGTCAGCTTCGACAACGTCAAGGTCGGCCAGCTGATCGGTGAGGGCGAGGTGAGCTGCATTGAAGAATGGAAGGTTGAAAAGCCGAACATCCTGATCATGAACGGCGACCCGACCGATAACAACGCGAAGCTGTTCGCCGAGGGTTACAACGGCGTGCTGAAGCCCAAGTTCGACAGCGGCGACTACATCAAGGCCGGCGAGCCCGCCGGCACCTGGACGCCGTCAGTGGCGCAGACCACGTTCGCCCAGCAGTACACCGCCAACCCGAAGATCAACGCGGTCGTCACACCCAATGACGACAACGCCAACGCGGTGATCGCCTACCTGCAGAGCAAGAAGATCCCCGCGAAGACGTTCCCGACCACGGGGCAGGATGCGTCCCTGTCCGGTCTGCAGAACATCCTCAAGGGCTACCAATGCGGCACGGTGTACAAGCCGATCTACCTGGAGGCCCAGGCCGCAGCCGCCGCCGCGATCTACCTGCGGGCGGGCAAGGAAGTGCCTGAGGGTCTGGTGAACGGCACCACAACGGACGACACAGCGGGGACCGACGTGTCCTCGGTGCTTCTGACCCCGGTCTGGGTCACCGCCGAGAACATGGCCGACACCGTTGTCAAGGACGGAGCAGTGAGCGTGTCTGACCTGTGCATCGCACAGGTGAAGGATGCGTGCACGGAGGCCGGTATCAAATAGCACCCACCGGTGAACCCGGCCGCCCCCGGCTCTGACCCGGGAGCGGCCGGGCCACCGGCACGAACTGCTCGCCACACGAACTGCTCACCAGAGGACAATTGTGATTGCTGACCTGCAGTCGCCCTCGGCGGAACCCGACCCACCGGGCTCCGGCCCGCTGCTGCGCCTCGCGAGCATCGACAAGAACTTCGGGCCGGTGCAGGCGCTGGCCGACGTCACCTTTGAGGTGCCGGCCGGGCTGGTGACCGCGATTGCCGGCGACAACGGCGCGGGCAAGTCGGTGCTGATCAAGTGCATCGCCGGCATCTACGCTCCCGATGACGGCGAGCTCCTCTGGGAGGGCAAGACCGTGCGGTTGAGCTCGCCGCACGAGGCCGCCGAACTGGGCATCGAGACGGTGTACCAGGATCTGGCCCTGTGCGACAACCTCGACATCGTGCAGAACATGTTCCTCGGCCGAGAGCGCCGGCGACACTTTCTGCTCGATGAGGAGAGCATGGAGATCGCGGCCCGCGAGACCCTCAGCAGCCTGGCCGTGACGAGCGTCCGGTCGATCAGGCAGCCCGTCGCGTCTCTCTCGGGTGGGCAGCGCCAGTCCGTGGCGATCGCGAAGTCGGTGCTGTGGAACTCGAAGCTCGTCATCATGGACGAGCCGACCGCTGCTCTCGGCGTCGCCCAGACCGAGGTCGTGCTCACCCTGATTCGCCAGCTCGCCGACCGTGGCCTCGCCGTCATCGTCATCTCACACAACATGAACGACGTCTTCCGGGTCGCCGATCGCATCGCCGTGCTCCGCCTCGGTCGGCTGGTTGAGGTCCAGCCCGCTGCGCAACTCGACCGGCAGATCGTGGTCGACCTGATGACCACAGGCGCGTCGGACCGGGTCCGGCCGGCAGCCGCACCGCGCGCGCAACCGGAGCATTCGATACCGGCCCCGTCGAAGACGGCTCCGGCGGCCGTCGGCCTTCCCCGGGAGGAGCCCACGACCGCAGCAGCCACTGCGGCCGGTCACAAGACCGCGCTCGCCCTGAATCCGAATATCGCCACGTCCTTGCCCGAATACGTCCGTGGGGCAATGTCCCGGGTTCGCGGCGGCGAAAGCGGTGTGCTGCCGGTACTCGGGGGCCTGCTGCTCATCTCCATCCTGTTCCAGTCCCTCAATCCGAACTTCCTGACCCCCGGCAACATGGTGAACCTGCTCATCCAGGGCTCCGTGTTCATGCTGCTGGCGATGGGCCAGGTCTTCGTGCTGCTGCTCGGCGAGATCGACCTGTCCATCGGCTATGTCGGCGGGGTGGGCGGCGTCATCATGGCCGAACTGCTTCGAGAGTCGATGGGCTGGCCGTGGTGGGCGGCGATCGCCGCCGGTTTGCTCACCTGCGCCGCGATCGGGGTGCTGCACGGAACGATCATCACCCGGCTCGGGCTGCCGTCGTTCGTCGTGACGCTCGCCGGGCAGCTCGGCTGGCTGGGCGTGATGCTGATGATCCTGGGCAGCGGCGGCGTCGTGACCATCAACGACGACGTCATCAACAACATCGCCAGCGGCAACCTCAGCCCGCTCACCAGCTGGATCGTGATGCTCGTCATCGCCGGTGTGTTCAGCGCATGGACCTGGCTGCGCGACGCCCGCCGGCGGAAGAGCGGACTGGTCGCACCGCCGGCCAGCATCAGCGCCCTGAAGATCGCGGCCGCGCTCGCCGCCGGTGTGGCCATCGTGCTGCTCTGCAACACCAACCGCGGCACGCTGGTCGAAATTCGCGGCGTTCCCTGGGTGCTGCTCGTGGTCCTCGGTGTGCTCGCGGCCTGGACGCTGCTGCTCGGCCGCACCCGGTTCGGCCGCTACGTCTACGCCATCGGCGGCAATGCCGAGGCCGCTCGTCGCGGCGGAGTGAACCTGGCACGCATCCGCACACTCGCCTTCATGCTCGCCTCGTTCACCGCCGGTATAGCCGGCATCGTTTATGCGTCCCGGCTGCGCTCGGTGTCAACCTCGTACGACGGCGGCACGCTGGTGCTCTACGCGGTGGCGGCAGCCGTCATCGGCGGCACCAGCCTCTTCGGCGGTCGAGGCAAGGTGCTGCACGGCGTGCTGGGCGGGCTGGTGATCGCGGCGATCGACAACGGCATGGGCCTGCAGGGCTACAGCGCGCCGGCCAAGTACGTGGTCACCGCCCTGGTGCTCGTCGCCGCGGTGACGATCGACGCGGTCGCCCGCCGCGGCCGAGGCCGAACCTGAACAGGCCCGCGAACACCCGACCCGCTACTGAGCGGGCCGGGCAGTCCGGTTAGTACCAGCCCACCGATTCGGAGTGGTCCCAGGCGGCACAGGGTGTGCCGTAGCGGTCCGCGATGTATCCCAGGCCCCAGGTGATCTGCGTGGCGGCGCTGGTCTGCCAGTCGGAGCCGGCGGTGGCCATCTTGCTGCCCGGCAGCGCCTGCGGGATACCCGTGGCTCCGCTCGAGGAGTTATAGGCATTCACATCCCAGCCGGACTCCCTGTCCCAGAGAGGCACGAGGCAGCCGAACTGGTCGGCACCCCAGCCATATTTGGAGGCCATCAGGTCTCGGGCGATGGCCTGCGCGCCGCTGGGATTGGTCGGAGCGGACGGGCGAGACGTGGAGGCAGCCGGTGCTGCGGGAACGGCTTCGGCCGCTTTCGCCGCGGCCGCCTGTGCTGCGGCCGCTTCTGCGGCGGCTTTCGCGGCCGCTTCGGCAGCGGATTTCTGCGCGGCCGTGCGGTCGACCACGGCTGTCGCGGCCGTCAGCGTCGCGGTTTCGGCTTTGGTGTTGTCGACGAGCTCGAAGATCTGCTCCGGGTAGAGCTTCGGGAAGTAGGCGAGCGAGGCGACGGACGCGGTCAGCGCCGTGGCATCCGACTTGCCCTTCGCCGCGGTCATCGCGCTCTTGGCAATGGTCAGCGTGGCGGTGGCGCTCTTCTCGGCGTGGGCACGCAGCACGCCGTCATAGGAATCCAGCTGCTCGGCGTGGGAGCCGGTGCTTGCCGCGAGGGCCGCCGTGGCGGCGATGCTCTCGCTTTGCGCCGCAAGCGCGGGCTGCAGCACGAGGCCGTTTCCGACGAGTGCTCCGACGGCGATGATGGCGCCGGCCAGCACGGTGCCGCGGCGGGTGCGGCGGAGGCGGGTGCTCCTGCGATTTTTGCGGGTTTTGCGGGTTTCGGTGACGCTGGCGGACTTTCGGGCAGACCAAGGAAATGAGTTTTGCATGACTTTCACAGAGCGAACCGGCTCGTGCTCGGGTGGCCAGGCGGTTCTTGTTAGACGATCCACGGGCGGGGCTCCGCGCGGGCGAAGTTCCAATTATGCAAAGCGTTTCTGCACGTGTCCCCCTGTTTTTCTGTGAATGTCCTCCCAAAACGCGGGCATCGCGGGCAACGGTCACGTTCGACGTCGGTCGCGCGAACCCGCTGCACCCGGCCGGTCTGCGGGAGCGCACGGCGCGGCGATGCCTATGCTGGAAGGGATATGAGGCTCTTCCTGATCCGCCGCGGCCAGACTCCAGCCAACGTTCTCGGCCAGCTGGACACGGCGCACCCGGGCCCCGGCCTGACCGAGCTTGGGGCGCGCCAGGCGGCCGTGATTCCGGATGTCCTTCGCGAGGAACCGATCGACGCCATCTTCGCGTCGACGCTCCAGCGCATGCAGCTCACCGCGAAGCCGCTGGCGACCGACCGGCGCCTCGGGGTTCAGGTGGCCGACGGACTGCACGAGATCGAAGCCGGTGCCCTCGAGGGCCTCAGCGACCGGGCATCCGTTCGCACCTACATGGAAACGGTCTTCGAGTGGGGCGCCGGCAATCTCGACGCCAGGATGCCCGGCGCCCTGGACGGGCACGCTTTCTTCGCTCGGTTCGACGCCGACATCGCCGGCGCGGCATCCGACGCCCGGACCGCGGCCGTCTTCAGCCACGGGAGGCGATCCGCGTCTGGACGGCGGCCCGCGCCCAGAACATGCCGCCGATGTTCGCCGGAACGAACGACCTCGTCATCACGGGAGTGGTGGAGCTGACCGGCTCGCCGCAGGCAGGCTGGACGCTCGTCGCCTGGGCCGGATGCCAGGTGGATCCTATTCTTCGGTGAGCCGGGAAACCCGCAGGGTGACGATCTGGAAGGCGCGGAGCACGAGTCGCACGTCGGCGCCCGCTGCCGCCCTCACCGCAACCGGCGCGACCGTCCGCTCCAGCAGGTCGGTCTCGACGATCCGCGTCGCCGGGAAACCGAGGCTGACGCTGCCCTCGGCCCGGGCTCCGCGCGCTTCGTACAGTCGCACGATGACGTCGCCGGACCTGTCCTCCGCCAGTTTGACCGCCTCGACCACAATCGAGGCGCAATCGCTCACCACGACGGGTGTCACGGACGTTCCGCTCACGTCGCGGAGCGGAAGGTTGATGCGGTAGCCCTGCTCGGCCGCGCCGAGCACGTCGGGCGTCATGCTGATCGACGTGCGCAGCACGTGCACCCCCTGGTCTGCGCCGGGGTCGGGGAACGTCGGCGCGCGCAGCAGGGACTCGCGCACCGTCGTCGTGGTGCCGCCGCCGGTGCTGCTCCGGCTGATGTCGTGGCCGTACGTGGAGTCGTTGGCGACGGCCACTCCGAAGCCGGGCTCCCCCACGAACACCCACCGGTGGGCGCAGGTCTCGAAGCGGGCCGCATCCCACGACGTGTTCTCATGGGTCGGCCGGTAAATGTGGCCGAACTGGATTTCGGAGGCTGCCCGGTCGGCGTGCACATCCAGCGGAAAGGCCAGCTTCAGGAACTTCTGCCGTTCGTGCCAGTCCACCGTGGTGACGATCTCGAGCGCGGTCTGGTCTCCGGCCAGGGTCAGTTCCTGGGACACGGTCGAGGACCCGAAGCGGCGACTGACGCGCACGGTCGCGTGTCCAGCGTGCCGCGACACCAGCTCCACCGAGTCGGCCTCCAGCAGATCGACGCCGTTGCGCTGGTAGTGATCGTCGATGTCCCACGCGTCCCACTGCGTCGGCGTGTCCCGGAAGAGCTGGAGAACGTTGCCGGGCTTTCCCTCCGGCACAGCCTCCCTCCCGGTCCCGAGGTCCACGAGGGACACGAGCAGTCCGCGGGCGTCGATCGCCACCCGGATCGCGTCGTTCTCGAGCACGAACCTGCCGTCCCGGGCGTCGACGCGAACTCCCCCGGATGTCCCGCGCGGGCCGGCCGACAGGGCGGCCACCCCGCACACCGGGAACGGCGACGCGTTGAAGCTGACCGGCATGGCGCCGATGGACCCCGGCGCATCCGGGCCCGCGGCATTCTGGCGGTTCAATGCGGCGAGCGCCCGGGAAATCAGGTCTTCCAGCTCCACCCGCACGCCGGCGTACGCGGCCTCGGCCTCCTGGTGCACCCAGGCGATGGAACTGCCGGGGAGGATGTCGTGGAACTGGTTCACCAGCACGGTGCGCCAGGCAGCCTCGAGCCGATCGTAGGGGTAGACAGCCCCCGTGCGCAGGGTCGCCGTCGTCGCCCACAGCTCGGCCTCCCGCAGCAGGTGCTCGCTCCGCCGGTTGCCGGCCTTCGTGTTGGCCTGCGAGGTGTACGTGCCGCGGTGGAATTCGAGGTAGAGCTCGCCGGACCACACCGGCGGGGCCTGGTAGCTCGCTTGCGCCTCTTCGAAGAACGCCCGCGGCGTGGCCATCCGCACGGTGGGCGAACCCTCCAGTGACTTCGTTCGCTCGGCGGCCGCGAGCATCTCGCGTGTCGGTCCTCCCCCGCCGTCGCCATAGCCGAACGGCACCAGAGACAGGTTCGAGGCGCCCTTCTCGGCGTACTGGCGTTGCGCCCGGGCAAGGTCCTGACCGGAGAGCACCGAGTTGTACGTGTCGACCGGCGGGAAGTGGGTGAAGACGCGGGTGCCGTCGATGCCTTCCCAGTAGAACGTGTGGTGGGGCATCGTGTTGGTTTCGTTCCAGCTGATCTTCTGCGTCAGGAAGTACTTCGACCCGGCGGCGGCAACGATCTGAGGGAATGCTGCCGTGTACCCGAACGAGTCCGGCAGCCACACCTCCAGCGGTTCGATGCCGAACTCGCGCAGGAAGAACGCCTTGCCGGCGATCAGCTGGCGGGCGAGCGCCTCGCCGCCGGGCATGTTCGTGTCCGATTCCACCCACATGCCGCCGACCGGCACGAATCGGCCCTCGATCACCCGCTCGCGGATGCGCTCGAATAGCTGGGGGTAGTGCTCCTTCATCCAGGCGTACTGCTGCGCGGAGGAACACGCGAAAATGAATTCCGGGTTCTCGTCCATGAGCGCAAGCACGTTCGAGAAGGTGCGGGCGCACTTGCGAATGGTCTCCCGCACCGGCCAGAGCCAGGCCGAGTCGATGTGAGCGTGCCCGACGGCGACGATCCGATGGGCGCTCGCGTAGGCGGGCTGGGCGAGCACCGGGGCCAGGATGGCGCGGCCGAGGCCTGCCGTACCGCTCACGTCGTCCGGGTCCATCCGGTCGGTCACCGTCTCGAGCGCCCGGAGGATGTCCGCGGTGCGGGGAAGGTCGGCGCCGAGTTCCTCCATCAGGCCGAACAACGTCCAGATGTCCTGTTGGAGTTGCCAGACCCGGGTGTCGAGCAGGGCAGCATCCATGCGGCGCAGCCGGTAGATCGGCGCTGTCCCCGCCGTGGCCTTGTCGCCAACGGGAGTGGGCCGGAACTTCCAGTTGCTGCCGACATCCGGGTTGGAAGCGGCTTCCACATACACGTCCACGACACCGCCCGGGCCGAGCGGCAGCGGTACGTAGCTGTTGCAGGGCTCGATCGCCTTCAGGATGTTCCCCGCCGGGTCGAAGACCAGCCCGGCCTGGAACCCGGGCTGGCCGGAGAGGAACCCGAGGTCGACGAGCAGCTCCGTGCGGGTGTCGAGGCCGCCCCATCGGGACCATTCCTCGGGAACCGTGCCGGTGACGTGGAACCAGGTCGTGCCCCACGGCTTCCCCCACCTTCGCCCCACCGCGAACGGCGTGAACGCCTGGCGCCGGGCCTCCGCGAAGGGCACCGGCTCATCCGGCACTTCCCAGGCCGACACCACGAGGGGTGCGGACGCGCGGTAGACGGCGGGAGCCACCCGCTCACTGACACAGCGACGGATGCGGGCCCGGATGAGGGTCGAGTTGTCGTGCACGGCGGGCTCCTTGCTGTGGGACTCCGTGTGGCGGGTGTCAGGCCCCAATGAACACGAAGATGAACCCGACCGCAAGACCCTGCCCATTCGACACGGGGCGGCCTCGCAGCGCATGCTGGGAGCATGCAATACACATCCCTCGGCCGCTCCGGCCTGAACGTCTCCCGACTGTGCCTCGGCACCATGAACTTCGGTGGCTGGGCCCCGGAACCCGACGCGCACGCCATCATGGACGCCGCCCACGGTTACGGCATCAACTACTTCGACACGGCCAACGTCTACGGCGACAGCGCCGGCAAGGGCGGCACGGAGACCATCATCGGCAATTGGTTCGCCCAGGGTGGTCAGCGCCGCGAACGCACGGTGCTCGCGACCAAGCTGTACGGAACGATGACCGACTGGCCCAACGACGGCAGGCTGTCCGCGCTCAACATCCGCCGGGCCCTCGACGCCAGCCTGACCAGGCTCCAGACCGACTACATCGACGTCTACCAGTTCCACCACATCGACCGGGAGACGCCGTGGGATGAGATCTGGCAGGCCATGGAAACGGCCGTCGCGCAGGGCAAGATCCTCTACGCCGGAAGCAGTAACTTCGCCGGCTGGCACATTGCCACCGCCCAGGAGGAGGCCCGGCGTCGCAACTTCACCGGGCTGGTCAGTGAGCAGTCGATCTACAACCTGCTGACCCGCGACATCGAGCTGGAGGTCATCCCCGCCGCGGTGAGCAACGGGCTCGGCATCATCCCCTGGTCGCCGTTGAACGGCGGACTGCTCGGCGGTGTGCTCCGCAAGGAAGGCGAGGGCAAGCGCCGCCTGGAAGGCAAGGTGGAAGAGGCTCTCGCGACCCACCGCGACGCGATCGAGACGTACGAGAGCTTCGCCGAGGAACTCGGCCACCCGCCCGGCGACGTCGCACTGGCCTGGCTGCTCCACCAGCCGGCCGTCACCGCACCGATCGTGGGGCCACGCACGACCGATCAGCTGGCCGCTGCCGTGCGATCGCTGGACGTCACCCTCGACGCGGATGCCCTCGGCCGCCTCGACGAGATCTTCCCCGGCCGAAAGACCGCGCCCGAGCACTACGCCTGGTAGCCGTTCACGGTGAGTTGCGGAGAAAGTACCCTCAATTCCGAAACGAAGGTACTTTGTCCGCGACTCAGTGCCCGAGGCGACTCAGCCCCGAGGTGGCTTCGGCCGCACGAGTGCGTGGCTCTCGCGCAGTAGTTGCTCGACCAGCTCGTCCGGGGGCGCGCCCTCGCCCTCGCCGCCCAGCACGATCGTGATCCAGTGCTTCTTGTTGAGGTGGTAGCCGGGCGTGATCTGCCCGGGGAACTCCTCCCGGAGCGCACGGCTGTCCTCCGGGTCGCATTTCAGCGAGACGGTGCGCGGCTCCGCGGCCAGGGCGGTGAGGGCGAAGATCTTGCCGTTACCGCTCGTCTTGAACACGCTCGTTTCCTCGCCGAACGGGAACGTTTCGATCGCCTGCGGCAGGCTCAGGCAGAACTCGACGAGGGCATCCGGGGTCATGGAGTCGAGCCTGGCTGGTCGCGCCGGCTGTCGCGCGGGTCAGGTCGAGAGGGCGGGCGCAGCCGGCCGGCGCCGGGCACGAAGCGGCCGACGCGAGCCCCGTAGTCACGATAGTCCGGATGCTCGGCCACGAGCATCCGCTCCTCCCACCGCGTCTTGGCCGCCAGCAGCAGCACGAGGGCAAGCCAGGCCAGGATGTGCCACACCGACGCGCCGAACAGCGCGAGGCCGAGCCCGCCGGTCATCAGCCCCGTGTAGATCGGATTCCGGATGCGGCCGTACACACCGCTGGTGACCAGCAGGGCGTGCTCCCTGGGGATCGGACTGGCCGTCAACGCCGGCCCCAGGCCCCTCAGCCCCAGGACGGCGAGGATCGCACCGGCCAGGCCGAGCACGATCGCGGCGGCGAGGACGCCGGCGTTGACGCTCCACAGCGACCCGTGGGGCAGGAAGATGAGCGCCGCGAGCAGCAGGAGCTGCACCGACACCAGGCCGATCGCGAGGGCACGTTTCATGGCTCGAGTGTATGTCCCGGGAGATCCGCCCGTCAGTGGCCCTCTGCTGCGAGGGCCGTGATCAAGCGTTCCAGGCGCACGATGCCGGTGAAACGGCCGGCGTTGTCGGTGGCGAGGAGCGGCTCGAAGCGGACACTCGGATCGCGCGTCATAGCCCGGCCGAGGGCATCCGTCACCGGGGTCTCGAGGTTGACCCGCAGGCCGGGGCTGACCACCCCGAGATGCGACGCGTCGGCCTCGAGCACGGCAAGGGGGCGGCTGTGCTCGTCGAGCAACACGACGGCGCGGAGTTTGGCGTCGGACACGAAGGCAGCCGACGCATCGGACACGCTCGTGGCCGTGGGCACGATCTCGAGGAAGTCGCGGATGACGCGGGTCTTGCCCGGCACTACTCGCGTCGCCAGGCGAATCGCCACATCCTCGTCGATCCCCACCCAGGCCGGGGCCGGCCTGGGTGGGCAGTATCCCTGCACAAGGGGAATGCCGAGCGCGACCAGCGTGTCGAGTTCCTCGAGCCGCTCGACTCCTTCGGCCAGCAGCCACGCATCGACGCGGCCGGCGAACGTTCCCAGCATCTCGACGAGGGCGCGTTTGGCCTCGTCCCGGTCGACGTCCTGCACGATCGCGCGGTCCAGCTTGATCAGCGAGGGCCGGAGGGAGAGCAGGTGTCGCAGCCCGGCGTATCCGGCGCCGGCGTCGTCGACAGCGATCAGGGCGCCGGCTGAGCGCAGGAGGTCGAGGTCGGGTTCGAGGGCCAGGTACGACTCGATCGGCGCCTGCTCGGTCAGCTCGACGATGAGTCCGCCGAGGTCACCCTCGTCGCGCCAGACGCTGCGCACACTCTCACGGGGCAGCAGATCCGGCGACACGTTGACCGTGAGGAAGCAGTTCGTCGGCATCGTCGGGCGCGCCCGCAACGCGGTGCGCAGGGCCATGACTTCCAGGTCTTCGGCCATACCGTGCGTCCGAGCCGCCCGGAACCAGGTCTCGGGGTTGCGCTCGGAGTAGCCGGAGAACCGGGTCAGGGCCTCGTAGCCGACGACCGAGCCCCGAGCCGTGTCGACGATCGGCTGGTAGAGCGTCGAGATGCCCTCACCGCGGCAGGCAGCAGCCAGCATCTCGGCCCAGTCGGGCCGGGCGGATCCCACGCCGGCGTCCGGATGTCCCGCCGACACTAGACGACCGGTGCGATTGCCGCCCGCACGGCCTGGGCCATCGTCGATGACACCTCGACCAGGCCGTGAGTCGAGGCAGCATGCGCTGCGACCTGGAACATGATCTCGTCCTCGGTGGTGCACACCCAGCGAGCTTCACAACCGGGCACGACATCTCAGCACGCAAATGACTTCATAGCTCCCGGCACTAGCCGAGCACCGCCTCCCGGCCGTGTCATTCCGCGGCCCCAAAGTGCCGCGTTGGTCGCGAGGACTGGCCGGCGGCTACCGGGCCAGGAAGGCCAGCAGCAGGCTGTTTACCTCGTCCGCGTGGGTCCACAGCATCCCGTGCGGGGCTCCGGCGATCTCCGCGTACTCGGCGTCCGGGAGGGCCGCGTGGAACGGGCGCCCCGTGGAGTCGATGGGCAGGATTCGGTCGCTGTCGCCGTGCGCGATGAGGGTGGGCAGGGTCACTTCGCGGATCTTCGCGAGGTCGGGACGGAAGTCCTCGTACCAGGTGGGCACAACGGCGTAGGCGGCGATGGCCGCACTTGTCGCAGCAACGCTCCAGCTGCCGCGGACGGCTTCCTCGCTGATCCTGCTGCCGAGGTTCTCGTCGAGGTTGTAGAAGTTCTGGAAGAAGTCCGTGAACCAGGCGTAGCGATCGCCCCGCGCCGCGTCGGCGATGCCGTCGAAGACCTCTTTCGCCACACCGGACGGGTTGTCATCGGTGAGGAGCAGGAACGGCTCCAGCGAGGCGAGGAAGGCAAGCTTCGAGACGCGTTCCGCGCCGTAGGTTCCCACATAGCGAGCCAGCTCCCCCGTGCCCATCGAGAACCCAACGAGCACGACGTCACGGAGCTCGAGGGTGGTCAACAGGGCGTTCAGGTCGGCCGCGAAGGTGTCGTAGTCATAGCCGACGGTGGGCTGGCTGGACGCGCCGAATCCACGCCGATCGTAGGTGATCACCCGGTACCCCGCCTCGAGGAGCGCCCTCGACTGCCTCTCCCAGGAATGGCCGTCCAGCGGGTAGCCGTGGATGAGCACGACCGCCTGGCCGGTGCCGTGGTCCTCGTAGTAGAGCTCGATCTCGGTGCTGTTTTCCTGCCCAACGGTGATGAATGCCATCTGGAGCTTCCTTCTCTTCTCGTGGGTCATGCGGAGGTCATGAAGTCGTACCGCTCAAACACTGCCACGACCATGTCGTTTCCGCGTCGGGGCGCGCTCCCGCACCGGCCGCAGCAGGAACAGGCGCACGACCCGACCCGACTCCCGCTCGTAGTCTCGGTAGCCCGGCCACTGCCGCTCGATCCGGCGCCACGTCTCGTCCCGATCGGCGTCGTCGATCAGCGTGGCCCGCACTGGCAGGAGCCGGCCGCGCACGCTGATGGCCGCATCCGGGTGCGCCAGCAGATTGTAGGTCCACGCCGGATGTCGCCCCCTGGCAAAGCTCGTCCCCGCCACGATCGCGCGCCCGTGCCCGTCGGGGGTGTACATGAGCACCGTGTCGCGCGCGAGACCGGTCTTCGCGCCGGTCGAGTGGAGTACCAGCGACGGCACGAGCATTCCGCTGAGTTGCACCCGGCCCCGGCTCAGGCGCTTCAGCAGCCGTTCGATCGGGGGCATCGCTCGCGGCGCCACCAGGCGGAAAAGCCGCGTGTGGGTGAGCGGCGCAATGGCCGACCGGACGACGTGGAGTACGAAGGGCATGCGCCCATTCTGACCCCGCCCGTACAAAGCGCCCGGATGCCGCGGCCGCGGCATCCGGGCGAGCGGTCCCGGCTACCGGGCCGGGACTCCGTACTGCGCGGCGCTGGCGAACTCGATCCCGACGAACGCCTCATCGCCCACGACATGGGCGTCATGGCCCGGCGGGATCAAGTAAGAGTCACCGGCCTTGATGGTGGCTCGGGTGCCGTCATCCAGCACCGTTTCAAGGGTTCCCGCGACGCAGTAGCCGATATGCAGGAGCCGGCAGGAATCGGTGTGCACGACCGGCTTGATGCACTCCGACCAGGCCCACCCGGGCTCCATCGTCATCCGGCCGATCGTGTACTCACCGAGATGGTTGAGGTCCAGGTTGGTCTTCTCCGGCGCGCGACGCTCGTCGGGAGCATCGAAGGACTTGACCTGCAACGCGGACATCGTGTCTGACATGACTTCCTCTTTTGACTCTGGAAGGGCCGATTGGCAGGAGCTCCGGGCACGCGGCCCACCGGGCGTGGACGGCCTGAAATCTTCAGAATAATCCTCCCAAAGAGGGCGCGGTAGGGCCAGGCGCCGTCGGGAGCGCACCCTAGACGGCTCCGGCCGAGGGTGCAAGTCTCGACAACGTTCCCCTATCGATACACCCTCTGGAAGGACACAGCTATGTTCACCACATCCGAGGCCTTCAGCTCGTTCTCGGTGGACAACATCGATGAGGCGAGGCGTTTCTACGGCGACACCCTCGGCCTCGAGGTGCGGGACGGGATGATGGGCAACCTCGACGTTCGACTCGGAATCGGCGGCCGGGTGTTCATCTACGCGAAACCCGACCACGTGCCGGCGAGCTTCACCGTGCTGAACTTCGTGACCGACGACGTCGAGAAGACCGTCGACGAGCTCAACGCACGAGGCGTCACGACGAAGATCTACGGCGACGACGAGCTCCCCGACATGCCGCCCAACGACGCGAAGGGCATCATGCGCGACGAGGACGACGGCGCCGCAATCGCCTGGTTCAGGGATCCCGCCGCCAACGTGCTCGCCGTGGTCGCGGCCACGGTGCCCGAGGAGTAGTCCCTGTGAGCCCCGGACCGACCTGCACAGCGACTCAGAGCGACTGAGTTACTCGTACCTCAGCGCGTCGATCGGGTTCTGGCGGGCTGCCCGCCGTGCCGGGATGGTTCCGGCGAGGAAGGCGATCAACATCACCAGGAGGATGATCACTCCGACCGGTCCCGGCGCGAACTGGAGCACCACGAGCCCCTCGAGGTCGGCCAGCACGGTGCCGGCGAGGATGCCGTTGGCGAGGGCACCGACACCGATTGCGGCGACCGCCCCGATGACGCTGCCGAGGAACCCGATGAAGACCGCTTCGGTGCTGAACAGGGCGTAGATGCGCCCGCCATTCATGCCCATGGCCTTCATCAGGCCGATCTCGCGGGTTCGCTCCTGCACGCTCATCAGCAGCGTGTTGATGATCCCGAACCCGGCGGCGATCAGCGCGATGATGGCGAAGGCGTTGAGCACGCCGATGATCCCGCTGATCACGGTCTGGATCAGCCCGATCTGGTCGGCCACGGTCAGGGCCGCGTAGCCCTGGTCCGCGAGCTCGGCCTTGATCGCGTCGATCTGCTCTCCGCTGGCGGCGGGATCGAAATGCGCGGTCGCGAGCAACGAGCCCACGCCGGCGTTGGTCGGCTTGCCGATGTTCTGCGCCTCGTAGAGTTCATCCGTGAGGGCCAGGTTGAGGCCGGCCCCGGCCGCAAGGAGCGACTCGTTCTGAACGCCCGCCACGGTGGCACTCACCTCATGCATCTCGCCGAGGTAGTCGGCGATGCCGATGGTGACGGTCTGACCGACGGCGGCTTCCGCGTCCGCGAAGCCGAGGGTGTCGAGGTACGAGGTGACGAGGAGGATTTCGCCGTCGCCACCATCGCGCTGAAGCTGGGAACCGGCGGCCAGGTCGGGGGTGGTCAGGAACGCGTTCGCGTTGACGGCAAGTTCGAACTTGCCGTTGTCGGCGTACTCGACGTACTGCGGTGTCACCTGGAGCACCGCGCTGACGTCGAGGATCCCGTCCGCGCGCTCGATGGTCGCGAGGTCGTCGGCGCTGAGAACGCGGTTGGTGAACTCCGACCCGTCACCCTCGAATCCGGCGCCGGCCAGGGCCTGGTCGGGATCGTAGGCCGCCGGCCCCGCATCCGTGGGTGTCGCGTCGTCGGCTGCCTTCGTGATCGAGAGCACGTCCTTCGCGCCCACCGCGGCGACCTGGCTGTCGATGTATCCGGAGATGCCCGTTCCAATGGCACTCGTGATGGTGAGGGTGAAGGCTCCGATGAAGATCGCGACCACGGTGAGGGTCATCCGGAGTTTGCTGCGCAGGCTGTTGCCGATCGCGGTTCCGATGATGTCGATGATGTTCACGCTGCAGCTCCCTGATTGTCGAGGGAGCGAACTTCGCGCCCGTCGCGGATGAACATCTGCCGGTCGCATCGCGCGGCGAGTTCTGTGTCGTGGGTCACGATCACGAGGGTGATGCCGTGCTCCTTGTTGAGGGTGAAGAGCATGTCTTCGACGAGGCGACCGGTCGCCGAGTCGAGGTTGCCGGTTGGCTCGTCGGCGAAGATCACCTTCGGGTTGTTGACCAGCGCGCGGGCGATGACCACGCGCTGCTTCGGCCCGCCGGAGAGGTCGATCGCCTTGTTCCTGGCCTTGTCGTCGAGTTCCAGCTGCGCAAGGACCGCAATGCCGCGGGCCTTGCGTTCCCGGGCGCCGACTCCGGCGATCTTCAGCGGCAGCACGACGTTCTCGAGCACCGACGCGTTCGGGTTGAGGAAGAACTGCTGGAACACGAAGCCGAAATCCTCATTGCGCAGCCGGTTCACCTACCTGACGTTCAACTTCGTGGCATCCGTTCCCCCGACCATCAGCGCGCCTTCGTCGGGCCGGTCGAGCAGTGCCAGGAGATGCATCAGCGTCGACTTGCCCGAACCGCTCTTCCCCACGATGGCGAGTGACTCCCCCGCCGTGATTTCCACCGAGACCCCGTCGAGCGCGTCGAAACGCGAGGCGCCGCGCCCATAGGACTTGCGGATGCCTCGGGCGGCGAGCACAGGACCGGTCATTTGCCCTGCTCCTTGACGGAGATGACGACCTTGCCGTGCGCGTGTTCCTCGGCGAAGTAGCGGATGGCTTCGGCCGTTTCGCTGAGCGGATAAGTCCTGTCGATGGCGGGCGTGACGGCGCCGGCTTCGATGAGGCCCCGGAGCAGTTCGAGATTCTCCTTGTTTGGAGTTCCCACAAACGGACGCATCGTCTGACCCACCAATGGCGAGAGGAGCAGCGCCCTGATGATGCGGCCCATGGGGCCGAAGACCCGCCCGCCGGTGCCGCTGGACAGTACGAGAGTGCCGGTGTCCGTCAGTGCGCGCCGGCATCCACCCAGCGAGTGATTCCCGATCAAGTCGAATATGAGGTCGTAGCGCTGCCCGCTCTGTGTGAAGTCCTCCCGCGTGTAGTCGACCACGTGATCCGCGCCGAGCGACCGCACCAGTTCTGCGTTGCGTGCGCTGCACACGCCGGTCACCTCTGCGCCGAGCGCCTTCGCGATCTGGATCGCGAAGGTGCCGACGCCGCCCGAGGCGCCGGTGATCAGTACCTTCTGCCCCGGCTTCAGCTTTCCGGCGTCGCGGAGGCCCTGGAGGGCGGTGTTCGCCGACAGGGGCACCGCGGCGGCCTGCTCGAACGAGAGGTTTGCCGGCTTACGCGACAACAGGTGCGCCGGGACGCGGGCGTATTCGGCAAAGCTTCCGGTCTCGACCTGGGCGTACACCTCGTCGCCCGGTTGAAAATCCGTCACGCTCTTGCCGACCGCCTCGACGTGCCCCGAGACATCCGCGCCTCGAACAATCACTTTCGGTTTGCGGACGCCAAATGTCAGTCGGCCGACGAGGGGCAGGCCCGTGGTCATGACCCAGTCGGCGTGGTTGACGGCGGCGGCGCGGACGCGAATGAGCACCTCATCGTCCTTGATTGCCGGCCTGTCGACGTCCTCGAGCCGCAGAACATCGGCCGAGCCGTAGGCGTGCTGAACGATTGCCTTCATCGTTGTCGCCTGTGCTCGTTCAGTGCGGACGAGTGTGGGGTTCGTTGTCTCAGTCATTGCCTTATGCCTTTCCGTTGGATGTGCTGGATGTGCTGGATGTGCTGGATGTGCTGGATGTGCTGGATGTGCTGGGAATGTTCATCTGCGACTGCTGAAGCGGGTATCGGACATCGGTCAGTTCTTCGGATGCCGCCCACAGCCGGGCTGCGGCGACACGGTCGGAGGCCGCGCTCGAACGGCCGACGAGCCGGGGTGGTCCCACCATTTCGCGCCGCCCGCCCGGCCCGGCGTAGCTTCCGCCGGGGATCGGCTCGGTCGCGGCGAACAGGGTCGGGGCGGCCCCGCTCACGGCGTCCTGGGCGAACAGGCGAACCGCGAGCCGCGCCACGACGTTGAGCACCGGGTTCTGGGAGCTCGACCCCAGGTTCGTCGCCGCCATGCCGGGGTGAGCCGCAGTCGCGATGACGCCCGACCCGGACGCCGCCAGGCGCCGCTGCAACTCCAGGGTGAAGAGCAGGTTCGCGAGCTTCGACTGCCCGTAGGCGGCCGCCCCGCCGCCATAACGGCGGGCGCTCCAGTTGAGGTCGTCGAAGTCGATCCGGCCCGAGCGGTGGACGCTGCTCGCGACCGTCACAACGCGACCGGTGATGTGCGGCAGGAGCAGGTTCGTCAGGGCGAAGTGCCCGAGGTGGTTGGTGCCGAACTGCAGTTCAAAGCCGTCGGCGGTGTGCCCGAACGGCGGCACCAGGATGCCGGCGTTGTTGACGAGAATGTGGATGTCGCCGATCCAGCCGGCCGCGAACGCCCGCACCGACGCGAGGTCGGCCAGCTCGAGTCGGCGCACCTCCGTTGACCCGGCGATCCCGGACCCGGCGATCGTGGCAGCTGCGGCGTCTCCCCTCGCCTGGTCGCGAACGGCCAGGACCACGTGGGCGCCATGGGCGGCGAAGGCGCGTGCGGCTTCGAGGCCAATACCGCTGTTGGCGCCGGTGACGATGATGGTCTTGCCGGCCAGGTCGGGCATCTGTGACGCGTCCCAGTCGGCGGTGAGCGGAGTGTGCACGATTTGTCCTTTCCAGGATCAGTACCATACAGTGTAAGGCTGTTGATGAGAACGTACCATACGATGTAAGGGGCGTCTAGGCCCAGAAGAAATGGCACGAAAATCGGAGGCACGGTGGCTGCAGCAACGTCCAATACGACATCCCGGGAACCCGTGACCAGGGACCGCGCGGTGCAGGTGGCCGTGGCGCTCGCGGACGCGGACGGGATCGAGTCGCTCAGCATGCGCAAGCTGGCCCGAGAGCTCGGGGTCGAGGCGATGTCGCTCTACTACCACGTGAAGAGCAAGGACGACATCCTCGACGGAATGATCGAGAACGTCCTCAGCGAAATGACGCTGCCCGCCGCCGACGCGGAGTGGAAGGCGGCGATGCGCGAACGCGCGGAATCCGTGCGGAGCGTTCTCGGACGGCACCCGTGGGCCATCAGCATGGTCGACTCCCGAACCACGCAGACCACGATGCTGCACCTCGACGCCGTCATCGGATGCCTCCGTCACGCCGGTTTCTCCATGGCAATGGCCGCCCACGCGATGTCCCTCATCGACAGCTACGTGCACGGGTTCGCGCTTCAGGAGGCGTCCCTGCCGATGGACGAGTCCGGTGACATCGGCGCGACCACCGAGGACATCCTCGCCCGGCAGGGCATGATGGCAGCGTTCCCTCATCTCGCCGAGATGGGGGTCACCCTCATCCTGCAGCCGGGCTACGCCTACGGCAACGAGTTCACGTTCGGGCTCCGCGTCATCCTCGACGGCCTGGAGGCCGCTCGATCAGCGGAGGACGCCGGCCGGGCTTGAGGGTCGAGACTGAGGGCCGGACTTGAGGGTCGGACAGCGGCTTCAGAGTCCCGGCAGAACCTGCTCGCGCACCTTCTTGCGCAGGATCTTGCCGAGCATCGAGCGCGGCATCTCCTGCACCCGCACGATCCGTCGCGGAATCTTGTAGGCCGCGAGGTGGTCGCGGCAGTGCGCCCGCAGGCCTTCCTCGTCGAGCTCCGATCCCGGCCGGAGTTCGACCGCGGCGACGACCAGCTCCCCGCCCCGCTCGAGCGCCTTACCGAAAACGGCGGCATCGGCCACCGACGGGTGCAGCCGCAGGACGGCCTCGACTTCGGATGGCGAGACGTTGAATCCGCCCGTGATGACGAGCTCCTTGGCTCGGTCCACGATCGTCGTGAACCCGTCCTCGTCCACGGTCACGATGTCCCCGGTTCGCAGCCAGCCATCCAGCAGGAGGGCCTTCGCGGTTTCTTCGGGGTTGTTCCAGTAACCCTGGAAGACCTGCGGGCCCTTCAGCAGCAACTCCCCCGGCTGGCCCTGCGGCACCTCGATGGTGGGGTCGTCCAGGTCGACGACCTTCATCCGGGTCGACGGGAACGGCACGCCGATCGTGCCGGTGCGCCTGGTCGGGTGGAACGGGTTGCCCAGGGCCACCGGGGAAGACTCGGTCATCCCGTAGCCCTCCACCAGTAGTCCGCCGGACACCGACTCCCACAGCTCCACGACGTGGTCGGGCAGGTTCATCGCGCCCGAGATGCAGAACCGGCACGACCGCAGCGAGATCCCCTTCTCCTTCGCGGCGATCGCGGTGCGCTCGTAGATCGGCGGGACGGCGCAATAGACGGTCGCCGGCGACTTCTTCATGGCGTCGAGCACCAGGTCCGGGTCGAACTTGGGGAAGAGCACGAGCAGGGCCTGCTTGCGGATGCCGTAGGTGAGGTAGAGCGTCATACCGAAGGCGTGGAACATCGGCAGGATCGCGTAGAACACCTCCTTGCGGTACTCGGCCCCCTGCATCCACGCCTCGCCCTGCAGTGCGTTGGAGTAGAGGTTGAAGTGGGTGAGCATGGCGCCCTTGGGGTTGCCCGTGGTGCCGGAGGTGTACTGGATGGCCGCCAGGTCGCCCACCGACGGGCGGGGATGCTCGGGGTCGATTCGACCGTGGCCGAGCAGCTGCTTCCAGGGGATGGTTCCCGGCGCGGGGCCGGTCAGGGCCTCCCGCGACTCGCGCAGGCTCTTCACCGGCAGGTGCAGCGCGAGGCGCTTGACCGTGGGGAACGCCTCGAGGAGGTTGACCGAGACGACGTGGTCGATCTCGATGTCGGCCGGGAACGATTTGACCTGCGCCGCGGATTTGTCCCAGGCGATCACGACGCGGGCCTGGTGGTCTTCGAACTGGTGGCGCAGCTCCCGCGAGGTGTAGAGCGGATTGTGCTCCACCACCACGGCGCCCAGGCGCAGCACCGCGTAGAAGGCGACGACGTGCTGGGGACAGTTCGGCAGGATGATCGCGACCCGGTCGCCCGCCCGCACCCCGAGGTGGCGCAGGCCCTCGGCCGCCCGGTCGATCTGGTCGCCGAGCTGCGTGTACGTCGTGCGCCGCCCGAAGAACTCCAGGGCCGGGTGGTCACCGGCCTCGGCCACGGAGCGCTCGAGCATCGCAACGAGCGACTCCGTGGGCAGGTCGATCTCGGCCGGGACTCCCGGCTGGTAGTTCTTCAGCCAGGGCTGCTGGTCGGTGTTCGGCATAGTCCCATCATCCCGCGAACGCCCCCGCCGCGTCGCCCGCGTGGCCGGGCGGCGCGGCATCCTGCTACTTGAGAATGCGAATGAGCTTCTTGTTGGCGAACTCCGCGATGCCGAAGCGCCCCAGCTCGCGGCCGAACCCGGACCGCTTCACTCCACCGAAGGGGAGCTCCGCGCCGTCGAGCAGCGAGCCGTTGATGAAGACCATCCCCGCCTCGATCTGGTCGGCGACGCGCAGGGCCTGCTCCGGGTCGGTGGTGAAGAGGTAGGAACCCAGCCCGTACGGGATGTCGTTGGCCACCTGCACCGCCTCGGCCTCGTTCTGCACGCGGTAGATCGCGGCGACCGGGCCGAAGAACTCCTCCCGGTAGGCGTCACTGTGCGGGGAGACGCCGGTGAGGACCGTCGGCGAGAAGAAGGCGCCCTTACGGCTCCCCCGCGCGGCAACGGTCGCGCCCTGGGCCTCCGCGCGCTGGAGCTGCTCCTCGAGGTTCTCGGCGGCGCCGACGGAGGAGAGCGGCCCCAGCGTGGTGTCCGGCGACGTGGGGTCGGCGGGGACGTTGCCGGTGATCTTCGCCGTGAAGAGTTCCAGGAAGGCGTCGTACAGGCCGTCGATCACGATGAAGCGCTTGGCGGCGTTGCAGGACTGGCCGGAGTTGTCCAGGCGAGCGTCAACGGCCGCGTCGACGGCTTCCTCGAGGTTGTCCGTGCTGAGCAGAATGAACGGGTCGGATCCGCCCAGTTCGAGCACGACCTTCTTGAGGTTGCGGCCGGCGACCTCCGCGACGGCGGCCCCAGCCCCCTCAGAACCGGTCAGCGAAACACCGCAGACCCGGGGGTCCGGGATGATGATGTCGGCGATCTGGGCGTTGGACGCGTAGAGGTTGCGGTACGCGCCGGCGGGGAAACCGGCATCCGTGAAGATCTGCTCGATGGCGGCGGCGGATTCGGGGCACTGCGAGGCGTGCTTGAGCAGGATCGTGTTGCCGAGAACCAGGTTCGGGCCGGCGAAACGGGCGACCTGGTAGTACGGGAAGTTCCACGGCATGATTCCGAGGAGCACACCCAGCGATGCGTTGCGGATGAAGGCCGAGCCCTCGCCGCCGAGCAGCTCGATCGGTTCATCGGCGAGGAAGGCCTCGCCGTGGGTGGCGTAGTACGAGTAGATGTCCGCCGCGAAGTCGACCTCGCCGAAGGCCTGCTCGAGCGGCTTGCCCATCTCGCGCACGATGAGTTCGGCCAGGTGCTCGCGCCGCTCGGTGTGCAGGTCGGCGACTCGCTGCATGAGGGCTGCCCGTTCGGCAACCGACGTGCCGCGGAGCTCACTGTGAGCACGATCCGCAGCCCCAATGGCGTCGGTCACCTCATCATCTGTTGTCAGGGGAAAGCTCGATCCCTTGACGCCGGTTGCGGGGTTCGTGACGACATATTTGCTCATGATCGCTCCTGTAGGTGTCTTCGTTAACGCCAACCGAGAGCGGACAACCACTCTCGCGTGGTTACAGTCTGCCGCAGTATCGGCGGATCGATGCTGCTCGACTCGATATCCGGCGGATGTTTTCCGTTCCGATTAAGCCGCCCGGGGGATGAAATCGTCAGTTGCAGCCATCTTTCAGGGGCGAAAGGGTCAGCGCAGGAGAGGTCGAGGCGGGCCGCGCACCGCTTCGCTCAGGCTGCTGGTGCGACGTCCCAGAAGAACTGGTCGTCGCTGTCCCGGCCGGTGATGGTCAGGCCGTTGTCCTGGGCGTACTCCTCGACGGTGCTGTCCAACTCGTCCACGATGCGATCGAACAGGATGTCGTATTCGTCCGAGTCGAAGGTGAACTCCTCCGCGCGAATGACGTCGCTGGCCGACAGCCGCGCGACCTCCGTGTACTGGTCCTGCTCGTCGATCGTGCTGATCACGGCGACGCTGTCCCAGGTGAGGAAGTCCCCGTCGTCCGTTTCGGTGACGCCCGTGAAGTAGGCGTTGATTCGCTTGAGAGCCATTCTGACCTCCCTTGGCCCGGATGCCGGCACCTGGTTTGTGCCGATGGTATGCCTATCCGCAGTTTGTGCCATACCCCCAGAGGCTTTTTTGGGGGGCCCAATCGGGTTCCCCTCCCACTGACCACGCGGACCGGTCCGGCGTAAAATCCGGTGTATGGCCAATCGCGTAGCGCGGCTCGCCTCGGCCGCTGGCGCGGGCGAGTTGATCGTCGGTGTGGCCGCGCCCGAGGCCGCGGGATATGGATGCGTTCGTCACGAGACGGAGGGCTGATGCGCTCACTGCTCCTGACCACCCTGCTCCCCACCACCCTGGCCCTTCCGCTCCTGTTCCTGGCCGGATGCGCCACGCAGCCGTCGACCACGTTCAGGTCGGCGGAGCCCCCGGCCGCAACCGAGCGCGTGGTGATTCGGCCCGTGACCCCGGCCGGCCTGCCGGCCCCGGGCTTCAGCGTCACCGAGGACACGTCCGTCACCGTCGACTGCGGCGCCACCTCGTTGAACCCGCGGCCGTCCCCGGTCGCCGTCGACGACGACATCCTGGCCTGCTTACCGTCGAGCGCCTACGCCGTCGCCTGCTGGCCGGATCCGTCCCCGTCGTCCGTTGTCTGTTACGGCGACCCGTGGGAGAAGAGCCTCGTCCGGATGCCGACCGTCGGCAGCGTTACCGCGGTATCCGCGCCGCCGCAGGCGCAAGCGCTGGGCCTGCTCCTGAGCGATGGCGATCGCTGCCGAATCCGCAGCGGAGGCGTCTGGAACGACCTGGCCCGGCACACCGGCTGGTACGGGACGTACTCGTGCGAGGGAGGCGAGGCAATCTGGGCCGAGAGCGCCGACGGCGTCGATCGATCCTCACCGCGGTGGACCGTCGAGGTCGCACCGATATCGGGCGCCGGGCCGCTCCGCACCCGCGGAGTTGTCACCGCCTATTTCGTCGGAACACAGCACGGTTGAGCGGGAGCATCCGGCCCCACGCACCGTTCGCACACTTCTAACGAGTACCGTTAGAGTATGACGTCTCCTGACCCAACCGCGCCCGAGGCAAACACTGCCCGCGAAACGATAACCTTCTCCGACCTCGGGCTCAGTGATGCGATGCTCAAGGCGCTCAAGGACGTCGGCTACGAGACCCCGTCGGCCATCCAGGCCGCAACGATTCCTCCTCTCCTCTCCGGCCGCGACGTGGTCGGCCTCGCCCAGACCGGCACGGGAAAGACGGCCGCTTTCGCGTTGCCGATCCTGTCGCGCCTCGACGTGTCGCAGAAGAGCCCCCAGGCGCTGGTCCTCGCGCCCACCCGTGAGCTCGCCCTGCAGGTCTGTGAGGCATTCGAGAAGTACGCGGCGCACATGCGCGGCGTGCACGTGCTGCCCGTCTACGGCGGCCAGGGTTACGGCACGCAGCTCTCCGCCCTGCGCCGTGGTGTCCACATCGTCGTCGGCACGCCCGGCCGCATCATGGACCACCTCGAAAAGGGCACCCTCGACCTCTCGCAGCTCAAGTACCTGGTGCTCGACGAGGCCGACGAGATGCTCAAGATGGGCTTCGCCGAGGACGTCGAGACCATCCTCAAGGACACTCCGGAAGACAAGCAGGTCGCGCTGTTCTCGGCCACCATGCCCGCGCAGATCCGACGGATCTCGAAGCAGTACCTGAACGACCCCGAAGAGATCACGGTCAAAAACAAGACCACGACCTCCGTGAACACGACCCAGCGCTACCTGATGGTGTCCTACCCGCAGAAGGTCGACGCTCTCACCCGCATCCTCGAGGTGGAGAACTTCGAGGGCATGATCGTGTTCACCCGCACCAAGAACGAGACGGAGACGCTCGCCGAGAAGCTGCGCGCGCGCGGCTACTCGGCGATGGCGATCAACGGCGACGTGCCCCAGGTGCAGCGTGAGCGCACCGTCAACCAGCTCAAGTCGGGCAAGCTCGACATTCTGGTCGCCACGGATGTCGCGGCCCGCGGCCTCGACGTCGAGCGGATCAGCCACGTCGTCAACTACGACATCCCCATCGACACCGAGTCCTACGTGCACCGCATCGGCCGCACCGGCCGGGCGGGCCGCAGCGGCGCCGCGATCAGCTTCGTCACGCCGCGCGAGCGCCACCTGCTCAACGCCATCGAGCGGGCGACCCGCCAGCCGCTGACGCAGATGCAGCTGCCGAGCTTCGAAGATGTGAACGTCACCCGACTGGCCCGCTTCGACGATGCGATCACCGAGGCCCTCAGCCAGGCCGATCGGATCGCGACGTTCCGCGACATCATCGGGCACTACGTCGAGCACCACGACGTGCCCGAGGCCGATGTTGCCGCCGCCCTCGCGGTTGTCGCGCAGGGCGAGACGCCGCTGCTGCTCTCCCCCGAGGACGCCCGAGCGCAGCGTCACGAGCGAGTCGACCGCGACCGCGGTGACCGCCCGGATCGCGCCGAGCGTCCGGAGCGCGGCGACAGAGGTGGCCGTGACGACCGCGGAGACCGCGTCCTGCGGAGTGAGCGTCCGGTTCGTTCGACCGGCAAGCCGATGGCGTCGTACCGGATCGAGGTCGGTAAGCGGCACAAGGTGGAGCCCCGGCAGATTGTCGGCGCGATCGCCAACGAAGGCGGACTGAGTCGGGAAGACTTCGGCCACATCCAGATCAACCCGGAGTACTCGATCGTGGAACTCCCCGCTGACCTCCGCGGCGATGTTCTGAGCAAGCTGGAAAACACCCGCATCAGTGGCAAGCTCATCGAGATCCGTCCCGACCGCGGCGGTGCACCCCGCCGCGACGACCGCGGCGACCGGCCGGACCGGAAGTCCTACCGCGACTAGGTTTCACCGGCACAGCAAGAAATCGCTCCTGAGCAGTCTCAGGAGCGATTTCTTTTAGTTATTGGTGACGGCCTCGAGCACGATCTGACCAGCGCACAATCCGCCGCGGCGACCATGACCGCGACGCCGGGTTCCGACGATGCAGAACAGGATGACCGAGACCGAGAGCGGGAAGATCCTGATCCCCCTCTCCAGGGCGTCGAGGCCGGTTGAGCGCCCACCCGGCGGTTCAGACGCGAGCGCGAATGTGGTCGTTGCCCCGCATCCGCACGGCCACGACGAGTCCGGATGCCGCGGTCAGGGCCGCGACCACGGCGACAGCGGCCGGAATGCCGAAGGCGTCCGCGATCAGTCCGGACAGCAGCGCCCCGACCGCGAAGCCGCCGTCACGCCACAGGCGGTAGGCGCCCACCGAGCGGGCCCGCCATTCGGGGTGGGCGACGTCGCCGATCGCGGCGAGAAGCGTCGGGTAGACCATGGCGGTGCCCGCCCCGAGCAGCACGGCGGCTGCCAGCCAGATCCCGAAACTGTCCCCGACGGCGACCATGCCCAGGGCGACCGCCTGCACGATCATTCCGCCGACGATCAACCACTTGCGGCCGATCCGGTCGGAGAGGCCTCCGGTGATCAGCTGTCCGGCTCCCCAGACCGCCGGGTAGACGGCGGCCAGGATGCCGATGCGCTCGATGCTGAGCCCGGCTGAGGCGAACAGGATGGGGAAGAGCCCCCAGGCCAGGCCGTCGTTGAGGTTGTTGACCATCCCGGCCTGGCTGATCGACGATAGGGAGCGGTCCCGGAAGCTCGTGAGGGTGAAGACCTGCCGGTCGCTGAGGGAGCCGGCGTGGGCGTGCACGGACACGTGGTTGGCCGCCTCGGTCTTCGCGTGGTGGTGCGTTTCGCGCACGAAGAGCACGGAGAGCCCGAGGCCCAGGGCGATGAAGGCGGCCCCGAGCAGGAACGGGCCGGGGCGCAGCCCGTACTCCGCGGCGATGTATCCGGTGGCCAGGGCCGTGGCCGCGACACCGAGGTAGCCGGCCGCCTCGTTGAAGCCCATGGCCAGGCCGCGCTGCTTCGGGCCGACGAGGTCCATTTTCATCATCACGGTCGTCGACCAGGTCAGTCCCTGGCTGATGCCGAGGATCACGTTGGCCGCGACTATCCAGCCCCAGGTCGGGCCGAGGATCAGAATCAGCGGCACAGGAATGGCGATCAGCCAGCCGGCGATCAGCACGGGCTTTCGGCCGTAGCGGTCGGAGAGGGTGCCGGCGAAGTAGTTAGTGCCGGCCTTGGCCAGGCCGAAGGCCAGGATGTAGGTCAGCGCGCCCGTGTACCGGTCGAGGTGGAAGACCTCGTCTGCCAGCAGCGGCAGCACAGTGCGCTCCTGGCCGAGGGTACCGCCGACCAGCGCATTGACGGCGACGAGCAGCATGAACTGGGCGAAGTTCTGCCGTAGACCCAGCTTGATCACGCGGCCCTCCTGGCGATGGTGGGGACAAGACGCAGCGTTGCCATGGTGCACGCACTCCTCAGGTCGCACGACCCCGCTATTCGGCGGGAACACTCAATATTCCATAAAACCATGGATTACTAGTAGATACTAGTATGAAGGGAACCGGGAGGAACACACATGGGCGATCGGGAGAAGAAGTCGGCGCTGTTCGAGCAGTTTGCCCGTGTCGGCAAGGCGCTGGGCAGCGGGAAGCGCCTGGAGCTGATCGACCTTCTCGCCCAGGGCGAACGCACCGTGGAGTCGCTGGCGACGGCGGCCGGCCTGGGGCTGAGCACGGCATCCGCCCACCTGCAGGCCCTCAAGCAAGCCGGCGTGGTGTCCACCCGCCGGGAGGGCACCCGGATTCACTACCAACTTGCCGGAGACGATGTCGCCAGGCTGTACAGCCTGATGCGCACCGTCGCCCGGAACCACCTTGCCGAGGTGGAGCAGAAGCGCATCGCGTACCTCGGGCAGGGCGAATTCGACGCGGGCGACGGCGACGCGCCCCAGGAGATCACGCGTGAGGACCTCCTCGCCCGCGCACAGGCGGGGACGGTCACCGTGCTGGACGTCAGACCGCGGCAGGAATTCCGGGCCGCACACATCCCCGGCGCCCTCTCCATTCCGCTTGAGGAACTCAGTGCCAGACTCGGCGAGTTGCCGCTGGGCCGCGACATCGTCGCCTACTGCCGCGGCGCGTACTGCGTGCTCGCCTACGAGGCAGTCACCCTGCTGCGCCAGGACGGCCGCCCCGCAGCGCGCTTGCACGAGGGCATGCTGGAATGGCGCCTGGCCAACCTGCCGGTGTCCTCCGACGCTGCGTGACTCCTGCCTGCCGGACTCCTGCCGCGGTCGGCTAGTCGTTCTGGGGGAAGCCCAGGTTGATGCCGCCGTGGCTCGGGTCGAGCCAGCGGCTGGTCACGGCCTTCTCCCGGGTGTAAAAAGCGACCCCGGCAGGGCCATAGGCCTTCGCGTCACCGAAGAGCGAGTTCTTCCAGCCGCCGAAGGAGTGGTACGCCACCGGCACCGGGATCGGCACGTTGATGCCCACCATCCCGGCCTGCACCTCGTTCTGGAAACGGCGGGCCGCCCCGCCGTCG
>NZ_SOHC01000017.1:0-32816 GCF_004403955.1 Cryobacterium sp. TMT1-2-1 | reverse complement strand
TTCAATCCGAGCCCACTGGTCATCGGTCAGGAGAGCAGTACGCGACATTCCTCCACCCTCCCAAACGAATCACGATTCGATTAGGAGACACGCCCTAGCAGGCTGGTCTGGCCTGCTGTTCCGGCCGCTACGGCCGGGTCGGTCAGGGGTGCAGCAGTCGGTCCAGGCCGCGGTTGATCTGACGCGCCCAGAGCGGACCGCGGTAGAGGAAGGCCGTGTAACCCTGCACGAGGGTCGCGCCCGCCTCGAGGCGTTCGGCGACCTGCTCGGGGGTTTCGACCCCGCCGACGGAGATCACGCAGAGGCCCGCGGGGACCGTGGCCCGGATGAGCCGAAGCACCTTCAGGGAGCGCCCCGCCAGCGGCGCCCCGGAGAGACCGCCGGCACCGGCCGCGGCAACGGTGGCGGCATCCGTCTTCAGCCCGGCACGGGAGATCGTCGTGTTCGTGGCGATGATGCCGTCCAGTCCCAGCTCGACGACCAGCCCGGAGATGCGCGTGACCTCCTCGTCGCTGAGGTCGGGGGCGATCTTCACCAGCAGCGGGGTTGCGCCGGCCGCGGAGCGGACTGCCCGCAGCAGCGGGGCGAGCTGGTCGAGTTCCTGCAGGCCGCGGAGGCCGGGCGTGTTCGGCGAGCTGACATTCACCACGAGGTAGTCGGCGAGCGGGGCGAGGGCCGCTGTGCTGGCCAGGTAGTCGGCGGTGGCGTCCTCGACCGCCGTGACCCGGCTCTTGCCGATGTTGATGCCGAGCACCGGCCGGCCGGCCGTAGCACGCACCCGGGTCAGGCGCGCCACGGCGGCGGCCGCGCCCCCATTGTTGAAACCCATGCGGTTGATCACGGCGCGGTCCGGAATGAGTCGGAACAGTCGCGGCTTCGGGTTTCCGGGCTGGGCGATCGCGGTCAGGGTCCCGACCTCGACGTGGCCGAAACCGAGCTGGCCGAGGCCGATGACGGCCTTGCCGTCCTTGTCGAAGCCCGCGGCCAGACCGAACGGGGAGTCGAAGGTCAGGCCCAGGGCGCTCACCGAGAGGTCGGTGCGCGGCCGGGTGAACCGCCGGACGAACCGCCCGACTCCGAGGGCGGGCAGCGCCCGGATGACGTCGAAGGCGAGGTGGTGGGCGCGCTCGGGGTCGATGCGGGTGAGCACGAGCCGGAAGAAGAGGGGGTACACGGGCTCTACAGCTCGGCCAGGGGGGCCTTGTCCGAGGCCTGCCCGTCGTGTTCGCGGCGCAGCTGGGTGATGGCCTGCTCGAAGTCCTCGAGCGAATCGAAGCCCTGGTAGACGCTCGCGAAGCGCAGGTAGGCGACCTCGTCAAGTTCCCGCAGCGGCGGCAGGATGGCCAGGCCGATGTCGTTGGCGTCGAGTTGGGACGCGCCGGTCTGCCGCACGGTTTCCTCGACCTTCTGCGCGAGCATCGCGAGGTCGGAGTCGGTGACCGGGCGGCCCTGGCAGGCCTTGCGCACGCCGGAGACGATCTTCTCGCGGCTGAACGGCTCGACGACTCCGCTGCGCTTGATCACGTTCAGGCTGGCGGTCTCGGTGGTGCTGAATCGGCGGCCGCACTCCGGGCACTGGCGCCGGCGGCGGATCGAAAGCCCGTCGTCGCTGGTGCGCGAGTCGATGACTCGGGAGTCGGGGTGGCGACAGAACGGGCAGAACATTGTGTTGCCAGCCTATCGTGCCGACGGTGGCGACCGGAGGCCCGGTGTCACTCCCCCGGGAATCGCGCAGCGACCGCGTCCCCGTGCGCCGGCAACGCCTCGGCATCGGAGAGCGCCCGGATGTGCCCGGACACCGCCTGGAGCGCCTCACGGCTGTAGCGCACCACCTGCTGCGGGCGGAGGAATGTGTAGGCGCCGAGTCCGGAAGCGAACCGGGCCTGGCCTCCGGTCGGCAGCACGTGGTTGGATCCGGCCGCGTAGTCGCCCAGGCTGACCGGCGAGTGCGGGCCGAGGAAGATGGCGCCGGCGTTCTCGATCAGGCCGAGCACGGCATCCGGGTCGCTGGTCTGGATTTCGAGGTGCTCCGGGCCGAACGCGTTGCTGAACGCGGCCGCGGCGGACAGATCGTCGACGAGGACCAGCGCGGACTGCCGGCCGCCGAGGGCCGCGGTCACGCGGGCGCTGTGGGCCGTGGATGCCGCGAGCTCGGCCAGCCGCGCGGCGACGGCGTCGGCCAGGGCCGGCGAATCCGTGACCAGCACCGCGGCGGCGAGTTCGTCGTGCTCGGCCTGGCTGACGAGGTCGGCCGCGATGAGCCGGGGGTCGGCGGCGTCATCGGCGATGACGAGGATGTCGGTGGGCCCCGCTTCCGCGTCGATGCCGGTCTGGCCGCGGACCAGTCTCTTGGCGGCGGCAACGTAGACGTTGCCCGGGCCGGTGACGAGTTGCACCGGGTCGAGCCCGATGCCGGGCACGCCGTACGCGAACGCCCCGATAGCGCCGGCGCCGCCCATCGCGTAGATCTCCTCGACGCCGAGCAGTCCCGCGACGGCGAGGATGGTGGGGTGCACGCGGCCATCGAAGTCGCTCTGCGGGGGTGAGGCGAGGGCGATCGAGGTCACGCCGGCCACCTGGGCCGGGACCACGTTCATGACCACGCTCGACGGGTAGACGGCTTTGCCGCCGGGCACGTACAGGCCGACGCGGGCGACCGGCTGCCAGCGCTGGGTGATCTCCGCGCCCTCGGCGATCACGGTCGTGACCCGCGGCGGCACCTGGGCGGCGCTCGCCCGGCGCACCCGGGTGATGGTCTCTTCGACGGCCGTGCGAACCTGCGGGTCGAGCCCGGCCAGCGCCTCACTGATGTGGGCAGCAGGCACCCGAACCTGGGCCGGGCGCACCCGGTCGAGGCGCTCTGCCTGGTCGAGCAGCGCAGCTTCTCCCCTGGCCCGGACGTCGGCGATCAGGTCGGCCGCGATGTCGCTGGCGGACGCCACGTCGGTGAGCGCGCGCGGCACGGCGGCCAGCAGTTCGGCCGGCGTCGGCCGGGTTCCTCGGAGGTCAATCGTCTGGATCATCGCGCTCCAGCATATCCGCCCTATCCTTGAACCATCGGTGCCCGGGAATAGGGTGGTCACCCAGGAGATTGAAGCAGCAGTATGAACGACACGACCTCACCCCCGCCACCGCGGCCGCCTGCCGCCATCCCTCCCCTCGAGGGCGACCCGCACGCTCCCGTCGACCTGGCCGCCTTCAAGCACGCGTTCCGGCGCCACGCCTCGGGCGTCGCCGTGATCACCTCCGCTCGCACCGACGGCACGCCGGTCGGCTTCACCGCCACCTCCCTCGCCTCGCTCTCCGCCGTCCCGCCCCTGGCGACGTTCAACATGGCCCGTTCGGCCAGCGCCTGGCCGGCGATCATGGAGAATGACCGCGTCGTCATCCACATGCTCGGCGTGCGCAATCGCTCGGTCGCCGAGAAGCTGTCCGGCCCGAACGAGCAGCGCTTCGACGGCGACCACTGGTACCGCGGCCCCTACGGCCTCCCGGTGCTGAGGGACGTGACGTCGTGGATGGTGGGGCGCATCATCGAGCGGGTCCAGGTGCACAACAATGCGGTGGTCGTGGTGCAGATCGAAGAGGGCGGCATGGGTGAGGACGACCAGGCCCTGCTCTACCACGAGCGCACCTACCGGGTGCCCGGCGACCGGGTCTAGCCGGCCTTCGACCCGCCGACTTCGACGGTTGCGGTCGAGATTGCCTGGTGTGCCGGTCGAACTCGACCGCGACTGTCACGGTCGAGGCGCGCCTAGTGCTCGCGCTCCTCGCGGCGACGCCGGCGCTCCGCCTCGGCCACCGCGGCCTCCTCGGGAGTGGGTGCGGTGCCGCCGAGGTGTTCCGGCTGCCACCACTGGCCGGCTCCGTCTACGGGGTAGTCGGTCTGCAGCGAGTCGACGAGCCGCTGCAGCGTGTCGTGCAGGCGCAGGGTCTGCTCCGTCGGGTCGGCCGCCGGGTCGACCCGGATCGGTTCGCCGATCGCGTAGCGGATCGGCGTGGCGAAGGCCTCCCGCAGCGAGGGCTGGTGGTTCTTGGTCAGCACGCGGTGGCCGCCCCAGACGGCGACCGGAATCACGGGGACGCCGGCCTCCGCCGCCATCCGCACGGTCCCGGTCTTCAAGGCGCGCACCGTGAACGAGGCGTTGACCCCGCCCTCCGGGAACACGCCGAGCAACTCCCCCGATTTCAGGGAGGCGACCGCCAGCGCATACGCGTCCGCGCCGGCCTTCATGTCGACGGGGATGTGGCCCATCGAGCGCAGCACGGCGCCCGCAAGCGGCTGCTTGAACACGGCCTCTTTGGCCAGGAAGCGGATCCGCCGGCGGTTCTTGTGCCACAGCATCCACTCGACAAGGGCGAAGTCGAGGTAGCCGAAGTGGGTGATCGCCAGCACGGCGCCCCCGGCATCCGGAAGGTTGCGCAGCCCGGTGACCTTCGGCTTCAGCCGCAGGGAGCTGAACAGCGCCCGCCCGACGCCGATCGCGGCCGTGTACACCGGCTCACCCATGTTCATCGGCTCGGCCATCCTCATCCACAAATCCTATCCAAAACCCCATCCCGCGAAACCGCAGTTGTGCGCGCTAAGACCCCCGAATAACGTGCACAACTGCAGGTTCGCGGGGTAGGGAGCGGGGTAAGGAGGGGCGGAGGAGGGGCGGAGGAGGGGCGGAGGAGGGGCGGAGGAGGGGCGGGGTCAGCTCAGGCAGTAGGGCCCGAGGAGGCTCTTCAGCTCGCCGAACAGGTCGGCACTCACCTTCACCTGGTGCGGCAGCTCGAAGACCCGGGCGGAGGCTCCCTTGACCAGCTTGAGGCGCACCTCGGAGTCGCCGCCGTGCCGGGTGAGCACCTCGCCGAGCGCCCTGACCGTGTCGGCGGTCGCCCGCGCCTCGGTCAGGGTGATCGCCAGGGGTCCGCTCTCGAAGCCCTGTCCGAGGTCGGGGCTGAGCAGGCTGAACGCATGCAGGTTCATCCCGTCGTCACGCAGGCTCACCCGCCCGCGCACGACGACGATCGAGTCGCTGACGAGGTCGGCGGTGAACTCGAGGTAGGCCTTACCCATGAACATGACGGTGATCTCGCCGCCGAAGTCCTCGACCTGGATCATGCCGTACTGGTTGCCGGATTTCTTCGCCGTGCGGTGCTGCACGCTCGTGATCAGCCCGGCCACGGTGACGGTGTCGCCGTCCTGGGTCGCCTCGGACGCGATCAGGTCGGCGATCGTCGTGCTGGCGTGCTTGGCCAGCGGGATCTCGAGCCCCGCGAGCGGATGGTCGGACACGTACAGGCCGAGCATGTCGCGCTCGAAGGCCAGCTTCTCCTTCTTGCTCCACTCGGGGCGCTCCGGCACCTGCTCGGTGTCCTGCGGGTCGTCGAAGAGGCTGTCGAAGTCGAAGCCGACCATGCCGTGCACTTCGTCGCGTTTGATCTTCACGGCCGATTCGACGGCGCCCTCGTGGATCTCGACCATGGCCCGCCGGGTGGCGCCGAGCGAGTCGAACGCGCCGGCCTTGACCAGCGACTCGATGGTGCGCTTGTTGGCCACCGGGAGCGGCACCTTGCGCAGGAAGTCGTGGAACGACTCGAAACGGCCCTTCTCGTCGCGGGCGCCGCGGATGGCGTCGACGACGTTGAAGCCCACGTTCCGCACAGCCCCCAGCCCGAAACGGATGTCGGTGCCCACGGCCGCGAAGAAGCCGATGGACTCGTTCACGTCCGGCGGAAGCACCTGGATGCCCATCCGGCGGCACTCGTTGAGGTAGAGCGCGAGCTTGTCCCTGGCGTCGCCGACGCTGGTGAGCAGGGCGGCCATGTACTCGGCCGGGTAGTGCGCCTTGAGGTACGCCGTCCAGTAGGACAGCACCCCGTAGGCGGCGGAGTGCGCCTTGTTGAACGCGTAGTCGGAGAACGGGAGCAGGATGTTCCAGACCGTGTTCACGGCATCCATCGAGTACCCGTTGGCCGTCATGCCGGCGGAGAAGCCCTCGAACTGCTTGTCCAGCTCGGATTTCTTCTTCTTGCCCATCGCGCGCCGCAGCAGGTCGGCCTGGCCGAGGGAGAAGCCGGCCAGCTTCTGGGCGATCGACATCACCTGCTCCTGGTAGACGATCAGGCCGTAGGTGTTGCCGATCACATCGACGAGGGCCTCTTCGAGCTCCTTGTGGATCGGCACGATCTCCTGCTGGCCGGTCTTCCGCAGCGCGTAGTTGGTGTGCGAGTTCGCGCCCATCGGGCCCGGCCGGTACAGCGCGATGACGGCGGAGATGTCCTCGAAATTGTCGGGTTTCATCAGCCGCAGGAGCGAACGCATCGGCCCGCCGTCGAGCTGGAAGACGCCGAGCGTGTCGCCGCGGGCGAGCAGCTCGTAGGCGAGCGTGTCGTCGAGCTCGAGGTCCTCGAGGATGGGGCGGTGGCCGCGGTTCACCTCGATGTTGTCGAGGGTGTCGTCGATGATGGTCAGGTTGCGCAGCCCGAGGAAGTCCATCTTGATCAGCCCGAGGGCCTCGCAGGCCGGGTAGTCGAACTGGGTGACGACCTGGCCGTCGACCTCACGCTTCATGATCGGGATGATGTCGATCAAAGGGTCGGAGGACATGATCACGCCGGCCGCGTGCACGCCCCACTGGCGCTTGAGGTTCTCCAGGCCGAGGGCCGTGTCGAAGACGGTACGGGCCTCCGGGTCGGATTCGATCACGGCCCGGAAGTCGCCGGCCTCCCGGTAGCGGGGGTGGTCCTTGTCGAACATGCCCGTCAGCGGCACGTCCTTGCCCATGATCGCCGGCGGCATCGCCTTGGTGAGCTTGTCGCCCATCCCGAACGGGAAGCCGAGCACCCGTGAGGAGTCCTTGAGCGCCTGCTTGGCCTTGATCGTGCCGTAGGTGACGATCTGCGCCACCCGCTCGTCGCCGTACTTCTCGGTGACGTAGCGGATGACCTCGCCGCGGCGGCGCTCGTCGAAGTCGACGTCGAAGTCGGGCATGGAGACGCGGTCGGGGTTGAGGAACCGCTCGAAGATGAGGCCGTGGCGCAGCGGGTCGAGGTCGGTGATGCCCATCGCGTAGGCGACCATCGAGCCGGCGCCGGAGCCGCGGCCGGGGCCCACCCGGATGCCGTTCTTCCGCGACCAGGTGATGAAATCCGCCACGACGAGGAAGTAGCCGGGGAAGCCCATCTGCAGGATGACGCCGACCTCGTAGTCGGCCTGCTTGCGCACGTTGTCCGGGATGCCGGCCGGGTAGCGCTGGTGCAGCCCCACCTCGGTTTCCTTGATGAACCAGCTCTGCTCGTCCTCCCCCTCCGGCACGGGGAAGCGCGGCATGTAGTTGGCCTGGGTGTTGAACTTCACGTCGCAGCGTTCGGCGATCAGCAGGGTGTTGTCGCAGGCCTCCGGGTTGTCCCGGAAGATGTGCCGCATCTGCGCGGCGGTCTTGAGGTAGAACTCGTCGGAGTCGAACTTGAACCGGTTGGGGTCGTCGAGGGTCGACGCGGACTGCACGCAGAGCAGCGCCGCGTGGGCGGTCGCGTCATGGGCGTGGGTGTAGTGCAGGTCGTTCGTGGCCACGAGCGGCAGGCCGAGCTCCTTGGCGAGCCGCAGCAGGTCACTCATGGTGCGCCGCTCCACGTCAATGCCGTGGTCCATGATTTCGCAGAAGAAATTCTCGCGTCCGAAGATGTCGCGGTAGTCCGACGCCGCCTTCTTCGCCTCCTCGTACTGCCCGAGACGGAGCCGGGTCTGCACCTCGCCGCCGGCGCAGCCGGTGGTGCCGATGAGGCCGGCGGAATGCTGGCTGAGCATCTCCCGGTCCATGCGGGGTTTGAAGTAATACCCCTCGAGCGACGCCCGCGAGGAGAGCCGGAACAGGTTGTGCATGCCCTCCGTGTTCTCCGAGAGCAGGGTCATGTGCGTGTACGCGCCGCTGCCGCCGACGTCGTCACGGTTCTGGGCGCCGGTGCCCCACTTCACCCGGGTCTTGTCGCGCCGGTCGGTGCCCGGCGTGATGTACGCCTCGGTCCCGATGATCGGCTTGATCCCCGCCTCGGTGGCCGTGCGCCAGAAATCGAAGGCGCCGAAGACGTTGCCGTGGTCGGTGATCGCGACCGCGGGCATCCCCTGCTCCACGGCCGCCTCGATCAGCGGTTTCACCCGCGCGGCGCCGTCGAGCATCGAGTACTCGCTGTGCACGTGGAGGTGCACGAACGAGTCGTTCGCGCCTCCCGAATTACCCTGAGGCGCCAAAACTGCTCCGAATTCGTGGGTGGTGGTGGTTGTCCAGCCTAATCGCCACGGAGGACAGAGAGGGCGTGTGCCAGGTCGTCCGGGTAGGGCGCGGTGAACGTGACCCATTCCCGGGAGTCGGGGTGGGAGAAGGCCAGCTGGGTGGCGTGCAGCCACTGCCGGGTGAGCCCGAGCCTGGCCGAAATGGACGGGTCGGCCCCGTACATGGCGTCGCCGACGCACGGATGCCGCTGAGCGGCCATGTGCACCCGGATCTGGTGGGTGCGGCCCGTCTCCAGGTGCACCTCGAGCAGCGACGCGGAAGGGAAGGCCTCGAGCGTCTCGTAGTGCGTCACCGAATGCTTGCCGCCCTCGACCACGGCGAATTTCCAGTCGGAGCGCGGGTGGCGCCCGATCGGGCCTTCGATCGTGCCGCTGAGCGGGTCGGGGTGGCCCTGCACGACGGCGTGGTAGATCTTCTCCACCTCGCGGTCGTGGAAGGCACGCTTCAGCGCCGTGTAGGCCGCCTCCGACTTGGCAACGACCATCAGGCCGCTCGTGCCGACGTCGAGGCGATGCACGATGCCCGCGCGCTCGGCCGCGCCGGAGGTCGCGATCCGGTACCCGGCGGCGGAGAGCGCGCCGAGCACCGTCGGCCCGGTCCAGCCGACGCTCGGGTGGGCGGCGACGCCGACCGGTTTGTTGACGACGACGATGCTCTCGTCGTCGTGCACGATCGTCAGGTCGGGTACCGGGATCGGCACGATCCGGACGGCCTCCTTGGGCTGCCAGCTGACCTCGAGCCAGCCGCCGGCACGCAGCCGGTCGGACTTGCCGACCGTGACGCCGTCGAGGGTGACGCCGCCGCCCTCGGCGACCTCGGCCGCGAAGGTGCGCGGGAAACCGAGGAGGCGGGCGATGCCGGCGTCGACGCGGACGCCGTCGAGGCCGTCCGGGAGGGGAAGTGAGCGGGTTTCCATCGTGGTGGCTAGAGTGCACTCTCTGTGGGAGCTGGACCGACGAGACCGTCGGCGGTGGAATCCGCCTTCGACGAGGAATCCTCTGCGGGTGCGTCCTTACCCGCCGCGGCGGGCGTGCGCACACCGTCGAGGCCGATGCCCCGGATGGTCAGGATCATGAAGATTCCCATGCTGACGACGATGGACATGTCCGCCACGTTGTAGATGGCCGGGATCATCCACGGGGTCGAGATGAAGTCGACGACGTGTCCCACCCCGAAGCCGGGCTCACGGAGCAGACGGTCGGTCAGGTTTCCGAGGACTCCGCCGAGCAGCAGTCCGAAGACGACCGACCAGGCGACCGAACGGATGCGGCCGGCGAACCAGACGATGAAGACGACGACGCCGGTGGCGATGATGGAGAAAATCCAGGTCATGCCGCTGGCGAGGGAAAATGCAGCGCCCGGGTTCCGGACGAAGTGCAGTTGCAGCACATCGTCCAGAACCCGGACAACATCACCCTCGGTCAGGTTGGTGACAACGAGGAACTTACTGATTTGATCAAGCGCGTACACGCCCAGCGCAACAACGGCCAGGACGAGTAGGGCGCGGAAGCTGACCTTCGCTGTTGAGCTACGCGCCAAAGCCCTGGAAGCTCGACTTCGGAGCGTTGCCTGCGTCGCTGCCGACTCCGGCACCAACCGGCGAGGTGGCGTCGAGGTCGCGCAACTGGCCCTCAATGTAGCTCTTCAGCTTCTGGCGGTACTCGCGCTCGAACGTGCGCAGCTCTTCGATCTTGCTCTCGAGCGTGGAACGCTCCTTCTCGAGGACGTTGATCTGGGCGCGCTGCTTCGCCTCGGACTCGGCGATCACGCGGGCGGCCGTGGCGTGGCCCTCGGCGATCAAGGCGTCGCGCTTCTCGGCGCCTTCCTTCACGTGCTCCTCGTGCAGGCGGCGAGCCAGCTGGAGCAGGTTCGTGGTGCCGGCCGTCTCGTCGGTCGAATCGACCACGGGAGCAGCGACGGGAACGACGGCTGCCTTGACCGGCTCGGGCACGGCAACCGGCTCCGGTGCGGCTTCGGCCACGGTCTCGGCGACCTTGGTGGGCGCTGCGGCCCCGTCGGCTCCGAGCTGAGCCCGGAGCTCCTCGTTTTCCTTGGTGAGGCGGCGCAGTTCGACGACGACCTCATCGAGGAAGTCATCGACCTCATCCTGGTCGTATCCCTCACGGAACTTGGTCGACTGGAACCGCTTGTTGACTACATCTTCCGGAGTTAGCGCCATGGCTTTCCACCCTTAGAACTAGGTTGTGAATTGAAAAGAAAACGTTCAGGTAACGCTAGCAGCGTCACTGGTCAAGGATACATCCCGCAGTTGGGGGGCCTATCCGATTCCGCGCAGCCACGCCGCAATCGTCATTCCGATGATCGTGCAGAGCATGGTGAGGCTCCAGCCGAAGTCGAAGGCGATCGGCCCGACGCGCAGGGACGGCACCACGCGGCGGAAGAACTTGAGCGGCGGGTCAGTGAGTGTGTAGACGAGTTCCACGAGCACGAGGAGGAAACCGTGGGGGCGCCAGCCCCGGTTGACGCCGCGCACGAGGTCGACGATGAACCGACCCCAGAGAACGAAGAAATAGAGCAGGAGAAGGAAGTAGGCGATGCCGGCCAGCAGGGATAACACTCTTCGATACTACGGGGCGTCGGGACTACGACTGCGCGAAGAAGGACGCCTCGGCGTCGGCTCCCTCATCGTCGTGGTCGCCGGAGACGACGACATGCGACGGTGACAGCAGGAAGACCTTGGCCGTGACCCGCTCGATCTTGCCGTACAGGCCCTGGGAGAGTCCGCTCGCGAAGTCGATCAGGCGGCGGGCGTCAGCGTCGCTCATCTGGGACAGGTTGATGATGACGGGGATGCCGTCGCGGAAGGATTCGGCGATCACCTGGGCGTCGCGGTACTGGCGCGGGTGAACGGTGAGGATTTCATTCATTTCGGATGCAGCCACATTCTTGGGGGTGGAGGTCTTGCGCAGGGGCGTCACCGGGGCGCGCCCGGCCGGGTTCTGACCGCTGGTTTTCTGCGAAGACGGGGTGGGAACGGCAGAGACGTTGGCCGCGGCCGGCGCCTCATACTCCAGCTCTTCGTCTGCCAGACCCAGGTAGACCATGGTTTTCTTGAGCGGGTTGGACATCTCGACCTCCGTGTTGGTGATGCTTCATCTTTGAGATTAACCGTGCTCCGGGCGTTTCCCGGTGATTGCGGTGCCAATTCGTAGGTGTGTCGCCCCTTCGACTAACGCGTCGACGTAGTCCGAGGACATCCCCATCGAGAGGAATCGCGCCTCCGGGGCCAATCGCCGAACCTGGTCCCCCAGCTCGCGCACGCGAGCGTAGGACCGGCGTGGTTCCGCCCCGAGCGGCGCGACGGCCATCAGTCCCAGCAGACGGATGCCCGGGGTCTCGAGGACCCGACCCACGAGCGGTTCGAGCAGCGCGGGGGCCACTCCGCCGCGCGCCGGATCCTCGGTGAGGTTGACCTGGACGAAGCAGTCCACGGTGGATTCTTCCGACGCCAGGGCGGCAGCCAGCGACTCGCGGTCCAGGGAATGGATCACGTCGGCGTAGGCCCGTACCTGCCTCGCCTTCTTGCCCTGCACCTGGCCGACGAAGTGCCAGGTGAGGCCCAGGTGCGCCAGTTCGGCGGACTTCGCCTGGGCCTCCTGGTGCCGGCTTTCCCCGAAATCCCGCACGCCCAGGGCGGCCAGTTCTTCGATCAGGGAAGCCGGGTGGAACTTGGTCACGACAATCGTCGTGATCTCGTCCGAGGACCGTCCGGCCGCCGCCGCGGCGTCGGCGACACCGGCGCGCACGGCGGCGAGACGGTCGGCCAACGGAGCCGGCGCTGGAATCACAGGCTCACTCATGGTCGACCGCCCCGCCCCCGCTCTCGCTACTCGTCCCGGCTCTCGCTACTTGAGGAAATCGGGGATGTCGAGGTCGTCGGCCTCGTCTTCGAACGCCGGGTCGGCCGCGACTGCCCCGCCCGGTGCCGGCTCGCCGCTGGACCAGACCGACGAACCGGTGTGCTCCTCGACGTACTGTCCCGAACCGGACTGACCAGAACCGGACTGTCCCGTTCCGGACTGTCCCGAACCGGACTGCCCCGAACCGGACTGCCCCGAACCGGACTGCCCCGAACCGGAGGACAGTGCGCCTGTGGTCGACGCCCCGCTCGAGGCGCTGCCGGCGGCGATGCCCGCGGCTACCAGGTCGGCACGGCGGACCTCGACCGGCTTGGCGCCCGGCTCTCCGCCGTCGAAGCCGGCCGCGATGACGGTGACCCGCACCTCGTCGCCCAGGGTGTCGTCGATGACGGCACCGAAGATGATGTTGGCTTCGGGGTGCACGGCTTCCTGCACGAGGCGCGCGGCGTCGTTGATCTCGAAGATACCGAGGTTGGAGCCACCCTGGATCGAGAGGAGCACGCCGTGCGCGCCGTCGATGGATGCTTCGAGCAGCGGGGAGGCGACGGCCAGCTCGGCCGCCTTGATCGCACGGTCGGCGCCGCGGGCCGAGCCGATGCCCATCAGTGCCGAGCCGGCACCCTGCATGACCGACTTGACGTCGGCGAAGTCGAGGTTGATCAGGCCGGGGGTGGTGATCAGGTCGGTGATGCCCTGCACGCCGGCAAGGAGAACCTGGTCGGCGGTCGCGAAGGCCTCGAGCATGCTGATGCCGCGGTCGCTGATTTCCAGCAGGCGGTCGTTCGGCACGACGATGAGCGTGTCGACCTCGTTCTTGAGCGAGGCGACGCCGGTCTCGGCCTGGGCCTGGCGCCGCTTGCCCTCGAAGCCGAACGGTTTCGTGACGACACCGATGGTGAGTGCGCCGATGGATTTGGCGATGCGGGCGACGACGGGGGCGCCACCGGTGCCGGTTCCGCCACCCTCTCCGGCGGTGACGAAGACCATGTCCGCCCCGGCAAGGGCCTCTTCGATTTCCTCTGCGTGGTCCTCGGCAGCGCGACGGCCTACCTCGGGGTCTGCTCCGGCGCCGAGGCCGCGGGTGAGGTCACGGCCGACGTCGAGCTTCACGTCGGCGTCGCTCATCAGCAGCGCCTGGGCATCCGTGTTGATGGCAATGAACTCGACTCCGCGGAGGCCAAGTTCGATCATGCGGTTGACGGCATTGACACCGCCACCGCCGATACCGACAACCTTGATTACGGCTAGATAGTTCTGATTGTTTGACACGTCCGGCCTCCGGGTGGAACCCTAAACCTCTAGTGGAGGCTTAAAGTTATGCTGAGTATGCAATTCCTAATTCCGAAGGTAAGCGCGCGCAGGCCACGTCCGGGGACGCGCCCCGCGTGTCGCGAAGAATCGGTCACAATTGCCTCGAGACGGCCGCCGGGCCGGCGCGCCGCGGCGGGTCAGCGACGGGTCAGCGACGGGTCGGCGACGGGTCAGCCACGGAGCATTGACGGGGCAGCGACCAGTCAGCGGAGGACTGCACTGTCGGGTGAGGACACATCGTATTCATCCACCTCGCCGACCGGGTGCTCGACCATCAGCGCGCCGAGCACGACCGCCTTGTAGTCGGACTCCTCGACACTCCCCCACACGACGCGAGCCCCGCCGTCCAGGGTCAGGGTGACGTCGTCCTTCGTGGCGGCAGCGACCGTCGTGAGCTGGGTGCGGATGCCGGCCGGCAAGGACTCGACGACGGCCGCGGCGGCCGTGAAGCCCGAGCTGCCGACCTCGGCCGTGATGGCCGGGTAGCCGTCCTGGGGCTCGTCGCCGCTCTCGATCACGACTCCGGCCGCGTCGACGAGATCGAAGCCCGAGTCGGACGGGATGACGCCGATCGGTTCGCGTTCGACGATGCGCACGACGATCGTGCCGGGCGGGCGGCTTTCGACGGCGTAGCTTCGAATGAGCCGGAACCGGGAGAGGTCGTCTCGGACGGCGGTGAGGTCGACGAGGGGCAGCGGGGTGCCGAGCTGGCCTTCCAGTGCCGCCCGCACCTGGTCGGCGGGGACCCGGTTCGCCCCGACGACCTCGATCGTGCGCAGGGCCATCAGGGGCGAGTAGGCGCCGGCGACGACGAAGGCAATGAGCGCGGCGAGCGTGCCGAGGGAGACCAGCCAGGTCGTGCGCCGACGCCGGGAGCGCCCGGTGAACCGGCGCACCTCCTCGCGTTCGTACTGCTTCCGCGCGCGCCGGGCGCCACGCAAGCGGCTGCGCGCAGCGGCCGGGGTGAGGACGGGGGTGAATCCGGGGCTGAGTCCAGGGGCGGGCTGCGGGTTCGCCGTCTCCCCGGCCTCATCGGTTCGCCGCAGCGGGAACACGGGGGCGAGCAAGGCAGGGGCGGGCACCGGTTCGCCCGGCTGGGTTCTGATCGGCTCCGTCTGCGCGGCGTCCCGGGAAGAGGGCTCCGCTGATTTCGGCGTGGCTTTCGGCGTGGATTTCGACCCGGATGCCCCGGGGCGCGCCGGGCGGCCCGGAACGGCCGGCGGGAGTGGCGCGGGGCGGTGTTCGAAGCCCTGGGGCCGCTTCATGCCCGGTCGCGCGTCATTCGCGCGCCCGGCCGAGGGACTCGAGCACCTGCGGCACGATCCGGTAGACGTCGCCGCAGCCGAGCGTGACGACGAAGTCGCCCTCCCGGGCGATCGAGGCGACGTAGTCGGCGGCGTCCTGCCAGTCCGGGATGAAGGCGACGTGGGCCGGGTCGCGGAAGCGCCCGGACACGAGCGCTCCGGTCACGCCGGGCTCCGGGTCTTCGCGGGCGCCGTAGACGTCGAGCACGATGGTCTGGTCGGCGTGCTTTTCGAGCGTGTCGGCGAATTCCTGGGCGAACATCCGGGTGCGGCTGTAGAGGTGGGGCTGGTGCACGGCGATGATGCGCCCGGGGCCGACGACGGTGCGGGCGGCGGAGAGCGCGGCAGCCACCTCGGTGGGGTGGTGGGCGTAGTCGTCGTAGACGCTCACACCCCGAACCGTTCCGTGCAGCTCGAACCGGCGCTGGGTGCCGCCGAACGCGGAAATGGCTTCGAGGGACGCCGCCGGGTCTAAGCCCAGGCCGACGAGCACGGCGAAGGCGCCCGCCGCGTTGATGGCGTTGTGCTTGCCGGGAACCCGAAGAGTGGTGGAGTAGTCCCGGCCCGCCCAGTGCACGGTGAAGCTCACGGGGCCGACGGTGCCGATGGTATGTACCCGGACGTCCGAGCCGGCGTCCTCACCGAACGTGATCAGCTTCTTGTCGGCCAGCCTGGTCGTCACGTGCACCGCGCCGGGATCGTCGGAGGAGATGACCACGAGCTCGGAGGCGTTGCGGGCGAATTCGACGAAGGCGGCCTCGAAGGCCTCGAGCGACCCGTAGTGGTCGAGGTGGTCGGGGTCGACGTTCGTGATCAGCGCGACGGCGGTGTCGTAGAGCAGGAACGAGCCGTCCGACTCGTCGGCCTCGACGACGAAGAGGTCGTCGGCGCCGCTGGCCGCGCTGACGCCCAGCGATTCGATCACGCCGCCGTTGACGAAGCTCGGGTCCTGGCCGAGTCCGAGCAGGCCGGTGACGATCATTCCGGTGGAGGTGGTCTTGCCGTGTGCGCCGGCCACGCTGACCAGCCGGTGTGACCTGATCAGCCAGGCCAGGGCCTGGGAGCGGTGCAGGACCGGGATGCCCCGCTCGCGGGCGAGCACGTATTCCGGGTTGTCCTGCCAGAGGGCGCCGGTGACGACGAGCGTGTCGGCGTCGCCCAGGTTCGCTGCGTCGTGCCCGATACTGATGCGTGCGCCCAGCTCGCGCAGGGCGAGCACGTTGTCGGATTCGCGCAGGTCGGAGCCGGTGACGGTGTGACCCGCGGCTAGGAACAGGCGGGCGATTCCGCTCATGCCGGAGCCGCCGATGCCCACGAAGTGCACCGCGCCGAGCTCGTCGGGAACGGTGAGGGTGAGGTCGGGTTCAATCACGGTCTGGGCTCTTCTCGGTGGGTCGGCGGGTGCCGGGTGACAAACAGGTGCTGGGTCAACGTTACGCGCCGCCGGCGCCGAATGACGGATTGGCTCGGGTCGGCACGGTCTCGCGGGTCACGGGGCCAGGGGTCACCGGGCGCGGCGGATCAGCTCGAGCATGCGGGCCGACCCGTCCAGCACGCCCACGGATGCCGCGGCCCGGCCCATGGCCTGCACGCGTTCCGAGTCCGCCAGCACGGGCACGAGTTCGCGGAGCACCCAGTACGGCTGGAAATCCGCGTCGTCGACGAGGATCCCGCCGCCGGCGCGGACCACGTCGGCGGCGTTGAACCGCTGCTCGCCGTTGCCGACCGGGTACGGCACGTAGACCGCCGGGATGCCGAGAGCGGCCAGTTCGCTGACCGTCGCCGATCCCGCGCGGGACACGGCGAAGTCCGCGGCGGAGAGGGCGAGATCCATCCGGTCGCAATAGCGGACCATGCGGTAGTGGTCCAGCTGCGGGTCGCCGACCTCGGACTTCTCCCCCGTGATGTGCAGCACCTGCCAGCCGGCGCCGATCAGCGCCTCCGCCGAGTCCAGGACCGTGCTGTTCAGGCTCCGGGCGCCCAGGGAGCCGCCGGTGACGAGCAGGGTGGGCCGGTCCGCGGAGAGGCCGAAGAACGCCAGCGCTTCCGGCCTCACCGCGGGCCGGTCGAGGTGCTCGATTTCGGGGCGGAGGGGCATCCCGACGAAGTGGGCGTGCCGGATCGGTGTGCCGGGGAACGCCACCCCGACATGGTGGGTGTAGCGCGCGCCGAGCTTGTTCGCGAGGCCCGGCCGGGCGTTGGCCTCGTGAATGACGATGGGCACGCCGGCACGCCGGGCGGCGAGGTAGGCCGGCGTGGAGACGTAACCGCCGAATCCGACGACCACGTCGACGTTTCGGGACCCGATCACGTCGGCGACCTGGCGCACGGCTCGGCCCAGCCGCGGCAGGAAGGTCAGCGCCTGCCGGTTCGGGCGCCGGGGAAAGGGCAGCCGCGGAACAATGACGAGTTCATAGCCCCGGGCCGGCACGAGGCGGGACTCGAGGCCCTCGCTCGTGCCGAGCACGAGCACCGTGGCATCCGGCTCGCTCTGGTGAATCGCGTCGGCGACGGCGAGCAGCGGGTTAACGTGGCCGGCGGTGCCGCCGCCGGCGAGGAGGTACGTGGTCACTGGGCTTCTGCCTCCGTGTGGTCGCCTCGGGCAAAGGAGAGCACAACTCCGATGGCGAGCAGGGTGGTGAGCAGGGCGGTGCCGCCGGCGGAGATGAGCGGGAGCGGGACGCCCAGCACGGGGAAGACCCCGAGCACGACGCCGATGTTGACCAGGGCCTGGCCGATGATCCAGACGAGAACGGCCGCCGTGCTGACCTTCACCTGCAGGCTGGTGCTCGCGCGCATGATCCGCAGGAAAGCAAAGGCCAGGAGGATGAACATCCCAAGCACGACGATCGCCCCGATGAGGCCGAGTTCCTCACCGATGATCGCGAAGATGTAGTCGTTGTCCGCCGCGGGCAGCCACGACCATTTGGCCTTCGAGTTGCCGAGGCCGACGCCGAGGATGCCGCCGTTGGCCAGCGCCCAGGTGCCGTGCAGCGGCTGCCAGCAGGCGGCGGAGATCGCGCCCTGCTGCTCGTCACACCCGGAGCCCATGAAGCTGAGGATCCGGGTCATCCGGTTCGAGCTGGACAGCGCCACCACGACGGCGACGACGGCTCCGGCCAGGAGGGGCAGCACGAGCAGGCGCAGCCGCACGCCCGCGAAGAACAGGGCGCCGAACAGGATGCCGGCCATGATCATGACCGTGCCGAGGTCGCCGCCGATGAGCACCAGGAGCACGGCTCCGCCGCCGACGCCGAAGACCGGGATGAGCACATGCCGCCAGTCGTCGAGCTTGCCCTCCTTCTTGCCGAGGATCACGCCGAGCCAGATGACCAGGGCCACCTTGATCACCTCGGAGGGCTGGAACTGGAAGCCGCCGAGGGTGAGCCAGTTCGTGTTGCCGGCAATCTCGTAACCGAGGGGGGTGAACACGACGAGGCCCTGCAGGAAGCAGGCGACGAGCAGGGCCGGCCAGGCGACGCGCTGCCAGAATTTCACCGAAAGCCGGCTGACGAGGAGCATCATCGGCAGTCCGACCAGGGCGAAGATGCCCTGGCGCAGGAGCCCGCCGAAGAACCCGGCGTTTTCGAGGTACGAATCCACCGACGAGGAGGAGAGCACCATGACCAGGCCGAAGATGACGAGGAACAGGGTCGTGCCGAGCAGGAGCAGGTAGTTCGCGGACTCGGCCCGGAAGACCCGGCCCAGGGTGATCCGCGCGCTGGCCCCGGCCGTGGCCGGCTCGGGCGGCGAGGAGGCCGGTCGCCCAGCCTGCTGCCGCTGCTGGTTGCGCTGGTGCTGGCTGAGCTGCTGCGCGTACTGCTGCGGCTGGGACTGCTGCGGCTGGGACCGCTGCGGCTGCCGTTGCGGCTGCTGCGGTCGGTCGGCTCTAGGCGCCCGGGTCCTGGGTGGATTCGTCATCCGGCTCGCCTCCCACGTGGTCTCGAACGGCTCTCGCAAACAATCGTCCACGCTCCGCATAGTCGGCGAACTGGTCCATCGAGGCGGCCGCCGGGGCCAGGAGCACGACGTCGCCGGCCTCGGCCAGGTCCGCCGCCACCCGGACAGCGTTCGGCATGACCTGTCCAGTGTCAACCGCGTCGATCTCGATGACCGGCAGTTCGGGCGCGTGTCGCGCGAATGCCTCACGCAGGGCGACCCGGTCGACACCGATGATGATGGCGGCCCGCAGACGCGCAACGTGGCTGCTGACCAGTTCGTCCACGTCGACGCCCTTGAGCAGTCCGCCGACGAGCCAGACCACGGAGTCGAAGGCCCGCAGAGAGGCGTCGGCGGCGTGCGCGTTGGTCGCCTTGGAGTCATCGATCCAGCGAATGCGTCCCGCCGTGGCGACGAGCTCGATCCGGTGCGCGTCGAGGCGGAAGGCCCCCAGGGCCGCGCCGATCGTCTCCGGGGAAACCCCGAATGAGCGGGCCAGGGCGCTGGCGGCCAGGATGTTGGCGACGACGTGCGGCGCATCCAGCCCGGCGGCAGCCAGCGCGGTCACCGTGGTCAGCTCCACCGCACGGTCGAAGCGGTCCTCGAGGAAGGCGCGGTCGCAGAGGATCCCCTCGACGATGCCGACGTCGCTGGGCCCGGGCACGCCCAGGCCGAAGCCGATCGCCCGCGCACCCTCCTGCACATCGGCGTCCTCGACCATGGCGAGGGTGGCGTCGTCGGCCTTGTTGTACACGCAGGCGACCCGGGTGTTCGCGTAGACCTTCGCCTTCGCGTCGCGGTACGCGGCCGCGGAGCCGTGCCAGTCGAGGTGGTCGTCCGCGACGTTGAGGCACACGCTCGCCCACGGCACCAGGGCGCCCGGTCCGGTGCGCGGCAGGTGGTGCAGCTGGTAGCTGGAGAGCTCGACGACGAGAACGTCCCAGCCCTGCGGGTCCCGGATGGCGTCGAGCACGGGCACACCGATGTTGCCGCACGGCGCGGCGCGGCGGCCGGCCGCGGCGAGCATGGTCGCGGTGAGTTGAACGGTCGTGGTCTTGCCGTTGGTGCCGGTGACGAGGATCCACTCGGCGGGAGCGCCCACCTTGTCGCGCAGGCGCCAGGCCAGTTCGATGTCGCCCCAGACCGGGATGCCCGTTTCCGCTGCCCAGAGCAGCAGCGCGTGGTCGGGATGGAAGCCGGGCGACACGACGATGAGCTCCGGCCGGTGCTCGAGGAGTTCGGCCGGCGGGGTGTCGAGTTCGGCCTGCACCAGCGCGACGCCGAGCACGTCCAGGAGCCGGGCGCGCTCGTCGGGCGCCGCTCCGGCCACCACGAGCACGTCGGCGCCGAGTTCGGCGAGTGTGTCCGCGGCCGCGAAGCCGGTGACACCGAGGCCGTAGACGGCCACGCGCAGCCCGGCCCAGTCGGCGTGCCAGCTGGTCAGCGCATCGAGCCTGTCACGCACCGGATCGGCGGGAACGGAGCGGTCAGGATCAGGGAGGGCAGGGCCTTGCGGCACTAGCGCGCCAGCCATTCGAGGTAGAACGAGCCGACGCCTGCGGCCACGAGCAGCCCGCCGATGATCCAGAAGCGCACGACGACGGTCACCTCGGCCCAGCCCTTGAGCTCGAAGTGGTGGTGGATCGGGCTCATCAGGAAGATGCGCTTGCCGCGGGTGAGCTTGAAGAAGACGCGCTGCACGATCACGGACCCGGATTCGATCACGAACAGGCCGCCGATCAGGATCAGCAGCAGCTCGGTGCGGCTGAGCACGGCCAGGGCCGCGATGGCGCCGCCGATCGCGAGCGAACCGGTGTCGCCGAGGAAGATCTTGGCCGGGGAGGTGTTCCACCAGAGGAAGCCGATCAGGCCGCCGACGATCGCGGCGGAGACGACGGCCAGGTCGAGCGGGTCGCGGATCTCGTAGCACCGGTACTGGTCGGCCGCGTCGGCGCCGCCGAAGCAGGACTGGTTGAACTGCCAGAAGCCGATCACGACGAAGGAACCGATCGCGAGAATCGAGGAACCGGTCGCCAGGCCGTCGAGGCCGTCGGTCACGTTGACGCTGTTGGAGGTGGCCGCGACGATGAGGCAGATCCAGAGCACGAAGAGCGCGGTGCCGACGATCGCCCCGAGGGCCATGAAGTCCAGCGGCGTGTCGCGGATGAACGAGATGTGCGTGGACGCCGGGGTCAGCCCCTGGCGGTTGGGGAACTGCAACGACAGGTAGGCGAACACGCCGGCCACGAGCACCTGGCCGGTGATCTTCGCCCAGCCGCCGAGCCCGAGGCTCCTCTGGTTGCGCGTCTTGAGGAAATCGTCCACGAAGCCGACCAGGCCGAGGCCCACCATCATGAACAGCACAAGCAGCGGCGAGGCGGTGATCGGTTCCCCGACCATCAGCTTGGCCGAGAAGAAGCTGATCAGCACGCCCAGGATGACGATGATGCCGCCCATGGTGGCCGTGCCGCGCTTGGCGTGGTGGCTCTTCGGACCGTCGTCGCGGATGAACTGTCCCCAGCCCAGCTTCTTGAACAAGCGAATGAACAAGGGGGTGAGGAAGAGGGTGAACGCGAGCGACATGGCTCCGGCGATCAGTAGCGCTCTCATGAAAACAGGTCTCCCAGTCGATCGCCCAGAAAGCGCAGGCCCGCGGAGTTCGAAGACTTCACGAGCACAGTGTCCCCCGGTTGGAGTGAGTCGCGCAACAATTCGAAGGCCGCGTCTGGCGTGTCGACGAATGCCGACTCGCCGTCCCACGAGCCCTCGTTGATGGTGCTGATGTGCATCCGGCGTGCTGCGGCGCCCACGACGATGAGCTGGGAGATGTTCAGCCTGACCGCGAGCAGTCCGATCCGGTCGTGCTCCTCCCCCGACAGTTCGCCGAGTTCGGCCATCTCGCCGAGCACCGCAACCGTGCGCATCCCGGGCTCCCTGATCTGGGCGAGTGTCTTGAGTGCGGCGGTCATCGAGTCGGGGCTGGCGTTGTACGCGTCGTTGATGATCGTCACGCCGTCACGTCCGCCGAGGACTTCCATCCGCCAGCGTTCGGCCCTGGCCACGGATTCGAGGCCCGCCACGATGTCGTCGATTCCCACTCCGAGTCGCTCGGCGGCGGCCGCCGCGGCCAGCGCGTTCGTCACGTGGTGCTCGCCCAGCACCCGGAACGACACGGTCCGGCTCTCACCGGAGGCCAGGCGGAGCACGAACGTGGTGCCGCTCCTGGTGGCCTGCACGTCGCTCGCGCGCACCGCGGCCGCATCGCCCTGGCCGAACCAGACGACCTCGGCGCGGGTCTTCGCGGCCATGCCGGCGACGCGAGGGTCGTCGGCATTCAGCACGGCGAGATCCGTCTCGACCAGATCGGTGACCATTTCGGCCTTGGTGTCGGTAGTCGCCTCGATGCCGCCGAACTCGCCGGCGTGGGCGAGGCCGACGTTGAGCACGATGCCGATATCGGGCCGGGCCAGCCGCGTGAGCCGTGCGATGGATCCGGTACCGCTGGCACCCATCTCGACGACGAGGAACCTGGTCTCTTCGCTGAGGTCGAGCATGGTCATCGGTGCGCCGACCCAGTTGTTGAAGGATCCGCGCGCCGCGACGGTCGGGCCGACCCGCTCGAGTACCGCACGCAGGAGGTTCTTCGTCGTGGTCTTGCCGTTGGAGCCGGTCACGCCGACGATCTTCAGCCGGCCACGCGCGCGGACGCGGGTCACCACCTCGGCGGCCAGCGCGCCGAGCGCGACGACGACATCCGGCACGATGACCTGGGCGACGGGCAGGTCCAGGTGCCGCTCGACGATCAGGAGGTCGGCCCCCCGCTCCACCGCGGTGGGCGCGAAGAGATGTCCGTCGGTGACCTCGCCGGGTTTGGCGACGAAGATCGCACCGGGCTCCACGCCGCGGGAGTCGGTGTGCACGGGCCCGGTGATGACCGATCCGGCGGTGAGCGTGCTGCCGTCGAGGCGAAGCTCACCCGAGACGGCCCGGGCGATCTCGGCCAGGCTGAGGGCGATCATCAGAGCCACCCGGCGTCGCGCAGCGCCTGGCGGGAGTCTTCCCGCGCGGAGTAGGGGATCTTGACGCCGGCGACCTCGTGGTAGTCCTCGTGGCCGGGGCCGGCGTAGAGGATGACGTCGCCCTCCTTCGCGAGGGCCAGTGCGGCGCGGAAGGCCGCCCGGGGGTCGGGGACCTCGTGGAACTCCCCGTCAGGAACCGCGGCTCGTGCCGCCTCGAGCAGGGTGGCGCGGATGGCGGCCGGGTCTTCGAAGCGCGGGTGGAAGTCGGTCACGACGACGACGTCCGCGCCGCGGGCGGCGATGGCGCCCATGTCGGCACGTTTGGTGGTGTCGCGATCGCCGTCGGCGCCGAACACCATGATCAGCCGGCCGTCGGTGGTCTTCCGGATCGCGTCGAGGGTGTTGAGGAAGGCGTCGGGGGTGTGCCCGTAGTCGATGTAGACGAGCGGGCCGCGGTCGCCGGAGATGCGCTCGGCGCGCCCGGGAATGTACGCGGCGATGCCGCCGTCCCGGTCCAGCGTGTGTGCGATGGCTTCGAGGTCGTAGCCGGATTCGACGAGCATCACGATGGCCAGGGCCGCGTTGGCGGCCATGTACCAGCCGAGCAGGGGCACGCGGGTTTCCAGGCGACGACCCTCCGGGCCTTCCAGCGCGAACTGCGTGTACAGGGCCGTTTCCTCGATCACGAACATGCGCCAGTCGGCGTCGATGTCCGGCGTCGTGGTGAGGGTCGTCACCGGGATGCGGCAGTCGTGGACGATGCGCCGGCCCCAGTCGGAGTCGACCGTCACCACGGCGCGACGGGACCGGTCGGGCTCGAAGAGTGCGAACTTGGCCTGGAAGTAGTCCTCCATGACCTCGTAGTCGTCGAGGTGGTCGTGGCTCAGGTTGGTGAACCCGGCGACGTCGAAGACGAGCCCGTCGATCCGGTGGCGGCTGAGCGCCTGGGCGGAGACTTCGATCGCGACGGCACGCACCTCGGCCTCGCGCATCCTGGCGAGCAGGGCGTGCAACTCGCTGGCTTCGGGGGTTGTCAGCGCGCTGGTCACGGCGAGGTCACCGATCCGCCGTTCGGCGGTCGAGGTGAGGCCGGCGACGATTCCGAGCTGGTTCAGGATCGCGAAGAGCAGGTAGACGACGCTGGTCTTGCCGTTGGTCCCGGTGACCGCGAAGAGCGTTGCGGGGTTCTCGGCGGTGCGGTAGATCCACGCGGCGACGGAGCCGAGCGCGGCCCGGGCATCCGGGGTCACGAGCACGGGCAGGCCGCTTCCTGCCGCGATGACCGCGCCGGCGGCGTCGGTGAGGATGGCGACGGCGCCGGCTTCACGGGCGCCCTGGGCAAAGGATGCGCCGTGGCTGTTTTGGCCGGGCACGCCGACGTACAGGTCGCCGGGCTGGACGGTGCTCGAGCTCAGGCTCACGCCGGTCACTTCGAGTCCGTCGATGTCACCGCGCAGCTCGAGCCCGAAGTCGTCGACGAGGCCGGACAGGGAGCGGGAGATGGGATGCTGAGGACGGAGCGCCGAGGGCGACAGTTCGGTCACGGGGCTCACTTTCTTACCAATTGGCAGGGAGTTCGGGTGCTGGAGTGCCCGACGGGACTGCCCGGTACTTCTTCAACGCCTGGCTCATGACCTTCTGGAAGATCGGAGCCGAGGCGGCAGACGTATTCATTTTAACAGGATCCGCGAGGCTCACCGACACGACGAACTGCGGCGCATCCGCCGGGGCGAAGCCGGAGACCGAAACCAGGTAGCCCCTGGAGTAGCCGCCCTTGCCGTTCGGCATCTGGGCCGTGCCGGTTTTCGCGGCCACCCGGTAGCCGGGAATCTCCCACTTGGAAGCCACCCAACTATTCGCGTAAACATTCTCGAGCACGTCCGAGGTGTCGTGGGCGGCGGCGGCGGAAATGACCTGCCTCCCGGTGGAGCTGGGCTTGTCCCGCACGCTGTCGTCGGCCTGTCGGCATCCCGCAACCAGCGTCACGGGCATCCGCACGCCGTCGTTGGCGATGGTCTGGTACATGCTCGCGACCTGGAGCGCCGTCGTGGTCAGGCCCTGGCCGAACATCGTCGCATACGCGGTTTGGGGGTCCCATTTCTGGTACGGGTGCAGGATGCCGGAGTCTTCGCGGGGGAAGCCGGTTTCGGTCGGGCTGCCGACCCCGAACTTCTTCATATAGTCATAGCGCTCCTGATCGCTGAGGAGCTCCCCGAACTTCGACATCCCGGTGTTCGACGACTCGATCATCACGCCGGTCAGGGTGAGTTTCTCATCCTCGTGCCGGTGGCTGTCGTTCACGTTGGCGCCGTTGCCGGGCCGGTATCGGTACGGCGCGACGACGTGCGTCTTGATCGTGGCCTTGCCGGAGTCGAGAACGGATGCCGAGGTGAGCGTCTTGAACGTCGACCCCGGTTCGAAGGAGTCGGTGAAGGCCCGCGAGCCGCGGTTCTTCGGGTTTTTCGTGCCGCTCACGTTGTTGGGGTCGACACTCGGGTAGTCGGCCACGGCAAGGAGCCTGCCGGTCTTGACCTCCTGCACGACGACCGTGCCCCAGGCGGCGCCGGTCGCCTGCGCCTGTTCGGCGAGCACCTGCTGGACGAACCACTGCAGGTCCCTGTCGATGGTGGTGACGACGTCCCCGCCGTCGACGACCTGCTCCGCGGTGACGGTGCTGCCCGGGATGCGCACCCCGTCGGCGCCCTTCTCGTACGTCTCCACGCCGTTGGTGCTCGCAAGGCAGGAGTTCTCTCCGACCTCGAGGCCCGCCTGGGCTTCACCGTCAGAGGAGACGAAACCGACCACGTTCCCGGCGACGGCGCCGTTCGGGTACACCCGGCTCGGGTTCTTCTTGAAGTAGATCCAGGGGATGTCGAGGTCGCCGACCTCGCGGAACACCTCGACGTCGACCTTCCTGTCCACGTAGGCGAAGTCGGAGTCCTTGTCGCCGGCCAGGGCCTCGGAGATGATCCCGAGGATCTCATCCCCGGTCTGCCCGGTCACGGCCCCGATCTCGGCTGCGGCCTGAGCGACGGTGACCGTGACGGTCCCGGCGTCTGTTGTGCGGGTGAACTCCCCCGCGTTCCGGGGGGATATCGTGATGTCGTAGCGCATGACGGTGCCGGCGAGCACGTCGCCGTCGGAGGAGAGGATGTTGCCGCGGGAGCCGTAGACGGTCTGTTCGACGGAGCGGTTGCCGAGCGAGTCGGCGCTGAGGGTGTCGGCCCGCACCACCTGGATGTCGATGAGCCGCACAACGAAGACGCCGACGACCGCGAAGAGCACGACGACGGTGACGGCCATGCGACGCCGGCCCGAGATGGTCTGGCGAGCCCCGGTGTTCAGCGGCATCGTCACATCCTCACTGCGGCCGGGGCCGCGTTAGCGCGTTGACTCAGCGAGTAGACGGGGACGGAAGTCCGCTGGGCGGAGTGGCGGGAGCGGCGGGAGCGGGAGCGTGAGCTGCCCGCGCGTCCGCCGAGCGGCCGTGGGTGCCCGCGGGGCCGATGCCGGTGCCCTGGGCCCCGGCCGGAGGCAGGTCCGTCACGAGGGGGACGCCGGCGAGGAGAGCGTTCGGTACGAGGCCGGACGCGCCGCTCCGGACGTCGGCGGGCGTGCCGGTGGCCGAGACGGGTGCGCCGAGCACGGCCCCGTCCGACAGTCGAAGGTAGGCGGGGGTGGAGTTGCTGACCATGCCGAGGGCCGCAGCGTTCGCGGCCAGGTTCTGCGGCGATGACACCTTGACGAGGTCCTCGCTCAGGCTTTCGGCGGTTCGTCCGAGCTCGACCTGGCTCGCCTGGAGGGTCGAGATCTCGTAGGCGCCCTGGGAGATTCCCACACTGAGCAGGAGCTGGGTGATCACGATCGCGGCCATGCCGGCGCCCGCGGTCAGGGCGTAGACGATCCGGGGCCGGGCCCGACGCTCGGCGCGCGGCGCGACGGCCTCGATGTGGCTGCGCGCCGCCGGGAGGGCCTGGGCCCACGAGTCCTGGCCGTTCGGCCGGAACACACGGGCGAGATTGTCGCTCATTCGACCCTCCTCAGTCGTTCGGCGGCACGGAGCCGCACGGATGTTGCGCGCGGGTTCAGCGCCTTTTCTTCATCGGTGGCTTGTTCGGAGCCTCGGATCAGCAGTGTGAAGACCGGCTTGTGTTCCGGCAGCTCGACCGGCAGCCCGGCCGGCGCGCTCGAACTGGACGCCTTGGCGAACACCTTTTTCACGATCCGGTCCTCGAGCGACTGGTAGGCCATGACGACGATGCGGCCGCCGACCGTGACGGCTTCAAGGGCGGCCGGGATGGCGCGTTCGAGAACGGCGAGTTCCTGGTTGACTTCGATGCGGAGCGCCTGGAAGACCCGCTTGGCCGGGTGGCCCATGCGCTGCACGGCGACCGGGGTGACCGCGGTGATGACGTCGACCAGCTGGCCCGAGCGCTCGAAGGGGGTCTTTTCACGGGCGTCGACGATGGCCTTCGCGTAGCGGGCCGACAGCTTCTCTTCGCCGTATTCCTGGAAGATGCGTCGCAGCTCCGCCTCGCTGTACTCGGCGATGATGCGCTGGGCGGTGAGGTCGGAGGTGCTGTCCATGCGCATATCGAGCGGCGCATCCTTTGAATAGGAGAAGCCGCGTTCGACCCGGTCGATCTGGAGCGAGGAGACGCCGAGGTCGAACAGGATGCCGTCCACCTCGTCGATGCCGAGGCCTTCGAGTGCGTCCAGGATGCCGTCGTAGACGGTGTGCACGAGGTGCACGCGGCCGCGGAAGGGCTTCAGCCGCTCCTCGGCGATCGCGAGGGCGTCGAGGTCGCGGTCGAGCCCGACAAGGATCAGCCCGGGAAAACGCTGGAGCAGCGCTTCGGCGTGGCCGCCCATGCCGAGGGTGGCGTCGACGAGCACGGCGCCGGGCTTCTGCAGTGCGGGCGCGAGCAGCTCGATGCAGCGCTCGAGCAGGACTGGGGTGTGGATGTCGTTGATGGCCATAGTTCTTGCCGGGTCCTGGTCCCTGGTGCCTGATCCCCATCCATTCTTTCCTGGCACCGGGGAAGTGTGTCAGGCATGAACGGCTGGGAGTCAGGCGCCAGGGGCTAGAAGAGTCCCGGAATCACCTCCTCCGTCGTGTTGGCGAATGAGGTCTCTTGTTCGGCGAGGTAGGTCTCCCAGGCCTCGCTGTCCCAGATTTCGACTCGGCTGCCGGCACCGATGACGGTGAGCTCGCGGTCGAGTCCCGCGTAGGCGCGGAGGTTTGCGGGGATGGTCACCCGGTTCTGCTTGTCCGGCGTCTCGGCGCTGGCGCCGGAGAGGAAGACGCGGAGGAAGTCGCGGCCCTGCTTGCTCGTGATGGGCGCCTGGCGGATCTTCTCGTGCAGGTCCTCGAACTCACGGGAGCTGAAGACGTACAGGCAGTTCTCCTGGCCCCGCGTCATCACGATGCCGGTGGAGAGTTCGTCCCGGAACTTCGCCGGCAGGATGATGCGGCCTTTGTCGTCGAGTTTGGGGGCATACGTTCCGAGAAACATGCATCCCCCCTTTCTCGACCGGCCGTGTTTCGAGTACGGCTCCACTTTACTCCACTATCCACCACATCTAGGCAGAAATGCACGATTTCTGATCCGATTTACCCCGAAAGCCCCCCAGTCCGCGGGGCAGGGGCAGGTGGAGGGATTTTGCGCGTCCAGGGACCGTCGGGGCGGTTTTCGGGAGCCGAAGCCCGTTTTCGGGCAAGAAAAAAGGGCCGATCAGTGGATCGGCCCTGTGATGGGATCGGTGCGGCGGTTGCCGCGACGTTTGTGGAGGGACGGTGGAGAACCCGGGAGCGAGGCTGGTTCAGCGCGCGCGACTCAGCTCGCGTGCTTCAGCGCTGGTCGTCCTGGCGGCGGTCCCAGCGTTCGTTCAGGCGGTCCATGAATCCCTGGTTGGCACCGGCGCGCTGACGCGGTCCGGATCCCGGGCGACCGGCGGATGCTCCGCCGGTACTGCCGCGGACGCCCTTCCCCGGTGTGATGGCAAGCAGGACGCCGGCGAACATGATGATGAATCCGAGCACCCCGAGCCACAGTTGCTGCAGTGCCACGCCGGCGATGAGTGCGCCGATCCCGGCGACCGCGAGGAGGACACCCACTACAACCGACCGGTAATCGGGTCGAAGCCGCGTCACCCCTGCCGTTGACACGAAGTCAACGTCATTGTGATAGAGGCTGCGCTCCATCTCTTCGAGGAGTCGCTGCTCTTGCTCAGAAAGCGGCATCTCATTCCCCTCCAATTTCGGGATCGAGCGGGTTAGGTACTGATTCTAGTCCAGCTGGGATGGCTAGGCTAGGCACGTGGCTGATAGCAATCGTCTTGTCGAACAGGTTCAGGTCCGCATCGACGAATTCCTCAGCACGCGTGTTCCAATTGTCGCCGCCATCAGCCCTGATCTCACTCCCCTGGTCGCTTTCTCACGGCAGTTTCTCAGCGGTGGCAAGCGTTTCAGGGCGCTCTTCTGCTACTCCGGCTGGCAGGGCGCCGGGTCGAGTGCCCAGGACCTCTCCCCCATCATTTCCGCGGCCGCCGCGCTCGAGATCTTCCATGCCGCGGCGCTCGTCCACGACGACATCATCGACAATTCGGACACCCGCCGGGGCTCGGCATCCGCGCACAAGCTGTTCGAGGGCATGCACGGCGAGAACGCCTGGGCCGGAAGCCGGAGCGAGTTCGGTCGCGCCGCCGGGATCCTGCTCGGGGATCTGCTGCTCGGCTGGAGCGACGAGCTCCTGGACGAGGGCCTCGACGCCGCCCCCGACCAGACTGCCGCCCGCCTCGCCCGCGCCGAGTTCAACCGGATGCGCACCGAGGTCACCGCCGGCCAGTACCTCGACATCCTCGAGGAACGCGCCTGGCTGACCCAGCCGGAGGCCGAGCTGCTGGACCGGGCCCTGCGCGTCATCGTTTACAAGTCCGCGAAGTACAGCGTGCAGGCGCCGCTCGTGATCGGTGCGGCCCTGGCGGGTGCGAGCCCGGCCCAGCTCGATACGCTCCGGGCCTTCGGCCTGCCGCTCGGAATCGCATATCAGCTCCGGGACGACCTGCTGGGCGTGTTCGGCGACGCCGCCGTCACCGGCAAGCCCAGTGGCGACGACCTCCGGGAGGGCAAGCGCACCGTTCTCGTGGCGCTCGCGCGCCAGGGGCTCTCCGACACGATGCGCCACGACCTGGACGAACAGCTCGGTGACCCCACCCTCGACGAAGCGCGGATCGCCGCCCTGCAGCGCGTGATCCTGGCCAGCGGCGCCGTCGACCGGGTCGAGGCGCTGATCGAAGCCAACGTGGTGGAGGCCGTGCTGGCGTTGGAGGATTCGCCGATCGGTGAGGACGCCAGGGAACAGCTCCGGTCCCTGGTTGAGAGGGTCACGCGCCGCGCGTTCTAGCGTCCACCAGGTCCGAGCGCCCACCAGACCTGGGCCCGTGCTGATGCGACCGAACGGCCCTACCGGGGCACGGCACTCGCTGCGCGCTCGACTGCCGCGAGGCACAGCTCGACGTCGGCGGCATCCGTGGACCAGTTGCTCACCGAGATCCGCAGCACATCCCGGTCGTGCCAGCGGGACCCGGACATCCAGGTGGTTCCCTCCGCCAGCAGCCGCTCCGTCACCCGGCGGGTTCTGTCGTCGTCGCCGAAACTCACGCAGACCTGGGTGAAGACGACGTCGTTGAGAACTTCGGCTCCCGGTATCCGGGCCATGCCGGCCGCCAGCGCCCGGGCGTGCTCCGCGAGCCGCTCCACCAGCGCCACCGTTCCGGACCGGCCGAGCGAACGCAGGGCCGCCCAGACCGGGATCCCGCGCGCACGGCGGGACAGCTCAGGGACCTTCTCGAACGGATCGCCCGGGCCGTTCTCGTCCGCGACCAGGTAGGCCGTGCGGACCCCGAAGACCGAGCGCACAACGGCAGGCCGGGAGACGATCGCAAGGCCGCAGTCGTAAGGCACGTTGAGGGTCTTGTGCGCGTCCGTCGCCCAGGAGTCCGCGGTCTCCAGTCCGGACAGGTGCTCGCGGTAGAGCGGGCTCGCGGCCGCCCAGAGTCCGAAGGCGCCATCGACGTGCACCCAGGCGTCGTGCCCGTGGGCGATGGCCGTGGCCTGACCGATCGGGTCGAACGATCCGGAATGCACGTTGCCGGCCTGCAGACAGACGATGGCCGGGCCGGTTCGGCGGTCCATCGCCTCGGCCAGCGCGTCCGCGCGCAGTCGGCCCTGCTCGTCCACCGCGATTTCGACGGGCGCGCCCAGGCCCAGGTAGCGGAGTACAAGGTCGATGACCTCGTGACGCTCCCGGCCGACATAGACCGTGATGCGCGGCGCACCGAACAGTCCCTGGGCTTCGAGGTCCCACCCGGCCCGGCGCAGAAGGTACTGCCGGCCGGACGCGAGGCCGACGAAGTTCGACATCGTGGCTCCCGTTGTGAAGCCCACGTCCGCGTCGTAGGGCAGGCCCAGGAGCTCGATCAGCCAGGCGCCGGCGGCTTCCTCGAAGGCGGCGGTCGCCGGTGTCGCGAACCGCAAGGCCGCGTTCTGGTCCCACGCGCTCACCAGCCAGTCGGCGACCATGGCTGCCGGCAGGGTTCCGCCGATCACCCAGCCGAAGAAACGGCCGGACGGCATGGCCATCAGACCGGGCTCGGCGACCGCCGCAAGTTCATCGATGACGTCGGCCGGGTCCATGGGCTGGTCCTGCAGAGCCATCGACAGCCGTGCCGCCAGCTCGCCGACGCCGATCCGGGGGCCGACCGGGCGCTCGGGGACCGAACTGAGCCAGTCCATGGCGTGCGCCTTCGCTCGTTCCAGCGCCTCACCGTAGGCGTCCGCCTGAGCCGACATGACGGAAGTGTACTGCCGCCCCGCCCTGCGGGAAAGGCTGTCGCTCGGGGACGCTAGGCGAGTGCCTGGGCGACCCGTCGCACCTCGGCCTTACGACCGGCTCGCAGCGCGACGATGGGCTCGGCGCTGAGGCTGTCGTCAACCTCGAGCAGCCACTCCATTGCCTGCTCGTCGGTGAAGCCGTCATCGGAGAGCACGATCAGCGTGCCGCGGAGTTCGGGCACGGGCGCACCGTCCCGGATGAAGAGAGCGGGAACCTGCAGCTTGCCGTCGCGGCGCACCGCCAGCAGTTGCTTGTCGTCAATCAACTGCCGCACGCGGCTCTGGCTCTGACCGAGCAGGTTGACGAGGTCGGGAATGGTCAGCCACTGCTGCTCTGAAATCGAGTCGGTCACGGATCAAGCCTGCCATGAAACACCGGGAGCGACAAACATCCGCGCGAATGAAATCCCACGAGTTTACTCAAACCACACCCGTCACGTTGATTGACTCTGATACCTATCTATGCCAGCGTTGGGGGCATACGCAACACAGGAACGGGAGTGCCATGTCGGCTGAGTCGCAGAGTATCCCCGCAGGGGATGCCGCGCCGGGCGACACGCCCCGCCGGCCCGGCTTCCTGGCGGCCTGCCGTTCCCGCGGCCTGTTCGCGAGCATCCCGATCGTGATCATCAGCACGATCGCGATGACGCTGAATCTCGCGTCGCCGGCCGATGCCGCGACGATCGTGAAGAAACCGCCGAAGGTCAAGAGCACCCTCCCTGCCGCCGTCCCGGCGCCGAGCCCGGGCGCCGTCGCTGCCAGCGCACCGGCCAGGGCCGTCCCCGCCCAGTACGTCGTGGTCGAAGGCGACACCGTCAGCAGCATCGGCGGGCGGTTCGGCCTGTCGACGGCATCCGTGCTCGCGCTGAATGGCCTCGGCTGGTCGTCGATGATCTTTCCCGGCCAGAAACTCACCCTGACCACCCACGCAGCTGCCCCGACCGCCGTCCCCGCCAAGAAGCCCGTTGCAGCGGAGATCACGCGCTACAAGGTGAAGGTCGGTGACACGATCAGCGGCATCGCGGCCGCCCACGGCCTGTCGACCGCCGCTGTACTCAGCGCGAACGGCCTGGGCCGAGCGAGCATCATCTTCCCCGGCCAGGCGATCGTGCTGCCCCACGGTGCCCCCGCTGCGAGCTCCGCCGCGGCCGCGACGACTCCGGCCCCGGCGCCCGTGCCGACCGCCG
>NZ_SOHC01000050.1:0-29104 GCF_004403955.1 Cryobacterium sp. TMT1-2-1 | reverse complement strand
CGCCGAGGCGAAGCCGGCGCGCCGGGCCGCCGCGGCCATCCCGTCGGCGAAGGCAGCGCCGGGGGCGCCGGGCGCCGGGGCCGGCGGCGTGTTCGGTTGTCCCGACCGGGGCCGGGCGCCGTTCTCGTTCTCTTCCGGTGCGTCCGGTGCGGCGGGTGAGTCCGTCATGCGGGCGTTCTCCCTGGCGGCCTAGGCGTCGCTCGGGCCTGGGGCGCCGGCCGGCGTCGCCGGCATACGCAGCGGGATGAGGTCGCGCGGCGGCATCGGAGTGTCGCCGCGAACGACGACGATGCTGCGGAAGAGGTCTTCGATCGCGGCTGCGGCGTCCGAGTTGACGGCGCCTTCACCGGCGATCACGCCGCGGAGGAACCAGCGCGGGCCGTCGACACCGATGAAGCGGGCCAGGCGAGTGGTTCCGCCCGGTCCCTGGCCGGCGGCCACGGGGATCTCGGCGACGAGCTCGGGGCCGAAGGGGCCCTCGCGCTCGCTGGTCGTTCCGCCCTGCTTGCCGATCTGGTCGGCGATCTGGTCGCGGATCTCGTGCCACAGCCCGCTGGAGCGCGGCGCCGCGAACGGCTGCACCTGGAGGGTGGACCCGGCGTAGTCGAGGCCGATCGCCACGACGCGCTTGCTGCCCTCCTCGATCTCGAGGCGGAGGTGGAGTCCCTCACGTGGGAGGACCTTCACCCCGCCGAGGTCGACGTAGGGGCGAACCTGGTTGGCCTCGGTCTCGTCGAGCGGCCCCTCGGTGGCGCGGTCCTCCGGAGCGGACTTGGGCATGGGTTCGGGAAATTGGTTCTGGTTCGCGATATCGGTCACGGGGTGTCTCCTTTGCTGGCTGCGCCAGTGAGCTGTGCGGTGAGCCCGGTCGAGCCGAACCCTCCTTCTCCTCGCTGGCTGCCGGGCAGCCGTTCGACGGGAACGAAGTTGGCCCGGGCGACGGGCATGACGATCAATTGGGCGATGCGATCGCCGACGGCGACCCGGTAGGGCTCCGTCAGGTCGGTGTTGAGCAGCGTCACCTTGATCTCACCGCGGTAGCCGGCATCCACGGTCCCCGGCGAATTCACGATCGTGATGCCGTGCTTCGCGGCCAGGCCGCTGCGGGGAACGACGAACGCGGCGAAGCCGTCGGGCAGGGCGATGGACACCCCGGTGCCGACGAGAGCGCGGGCTCCGGGGGCGAGTTCGACGGCCTCCGAGGAGTGCAGATCGGCCCCGGCATCGCCCGGATGCGCGTAATTCGGGAGGACGGACGCGGTTATCAGCACTTCAACGCTTTCTGTCACGTGTCGAGGGTAGTGCAGAAGTCTGGTCGAATAGAGCCATGCCTGAATATCGCGAAAAACTCTGGGCCGCACCCTGGCTCTTCCTGGCCACGGCGCTGGTGATCCCGGCGAGCATCCTCGTCTTCACACCCATTTCCCTGCCGGTCGGCGTCATCACCGCCGCTGGGCTGTACGCCGCTTGTGTCGTGCTGCTCATCGTCGCGTCGCCGGTCGTGCGCGTGCGGGGCGGCGTGCTGGAGGCCGGCAAGGCACGGATCAGCACGGCCGTGCTCGGCGAGGCGATCGCATTCCAGGGTGAGGATGCGCGGCAGGAGCGCGGACCGAAGGTTGACATGCGGGCGTGGTTGCTCATCCGCGGCTGGGTCGACCCGGTGGTGCGCGTGCCGATCGAGGACGTCTCGGACCCCGCGCCGTACTGGCTGATCTCGAGCCGGCACCCGAAAAAACTGGCCGCCGCGATCAATGAATCGCGACGACCAGCGTCAGGTACGTCGGCTTCGTGAGCTGGTAGACAGCTCAGCCGAGTGCGTTTTTAGGCGTCGTGCTCGTTACAGACCGGGCCGAGCTTGGTCTCGTGCGACAGCTGCGAGCGGTGCTTCACCAGGAAACACTCCACACAAGTGAATTCGTCGGCCTGCGGGGGCAGGACGACAACATCGAGGTCGAGGTCGGACAGATCGGCGCCCGGAAGGTCGAACCCACCGGGGTTGTCCGCGTCGTCAACATCAACGACTCCGGACATCTTGTCGGGCACGCGCTCCTTCAGGGCCTCGATCGACTCAGAGTCGTCTTCGGTCTTCCGCGGTGCGTCGTAATCGGTTGCCATGCCCATCCATTTCAGTTACGCCGAGAGAACGAATCGGCGGCCATAGTTTGCAACAAACCGAGACGAATAGCAAACCGTTCGCCTCACATCTCGGCCGGCACAGAGATCAACTTCCGGCACGCCCGGCGTATTCCCTCGAATTGGGGCCATCGCATGGCACTCTGAGACCTACCAGTGATCGCGAGAGGGCTTTCGCCATGCAGGAATTGAAGGTTATCGGAGTCGAGAACGGCGCGCTGCTCGCAGCGTCAGAGGAGGGTGATCGTTTTAGGATCCCCATCGATGAAGTTCTCCAGTCCCGGCTTCGCCAAACCCAGACCGAAACGACGTCGGGTCCCAAGCTTTCCCCCCGGGAGATCCAGGCCCATATCCGCTCCGGGATGTCTGCCGAAGACGTCGCCGCGGTGACGGGGGCCTCCCTGGATTACGTGCGCCGTTTCGAGGGCCCGGTCGTGGCCGAGCGCGAATACATCGTGTCGTCGGCACTGAGCGTGCCCGTGCACACGGCTATCGACCCGGATCCGCTCGACGACGATGCGAACTTCGGCAGCGTCATCCGGGAACGCCTCGCCTCACTGGGGGCGTCCGACGAACGCTGGGCCAGCTGGAAAGAGCCAGGCGGCGGCTGGATCGTCAAACTCTCCTTCACCGCCGGCGACATCGACCACGACGCCCGCTGGAGCTTCGAACCGAAGAAGAACTCGCTCTCCCCGTTGGGCGGAGAGGCCATCGCGCTTTCCCAGCAGGGTGAACTCAAGGGCGCGCTCATCCCCCGGCTGCGCGCCGTCGGCGCCGAAACGAGCCTCGCCGACGTGTCCCGTTTCGACAGCGGCGCCTTTGCCTTCAAGGAATCCCTGGCCGACGAGATCCTGAACGACACGGCCCCGATCCTCGACCCCGTTCCCTATTCACGCACGGCAGGCACAACGGATGCCGTCTCCAAGGCGGCCATCAAGCGTGCCGACGAGCCCGCCAAGATCCTCGGCGACACGGCCGACCTGCTCGAATCCCTGCGTCGCCGCCGAGGCGAGCGTGAAGCCGCCGTCTTCGAGACCGAGGCGCCCGGAACGAGCCGCCTGGCGCCCAGCGCCGGCGTGCGCCTCGTCGATGTCCCCGCGGAGTCGTTCCCGGAACTTGAAGAGGCCCCTACGGTCGAAGAGCCGCCGCGGAACGCCTGGGCGAACCAGGCCGCCAAGGCGCAGGCTCGCACAACCGGCAACCAGGGCAAGCGCGGCCGAGCCTCGATGCCGAGCTGGGACGAAATCGTCTTCGGCGCCCGCACCGACGACGACCTCGCCTGACTCCCCTCCTCCGATTCACACCCACCCCCTCCTTTCCACACCCACCCCCTCCGCGAAAGCGCAGTTGTGCGTGTTATTCGGCACGAATAACGCGCACAACTGCGCTTTCGCGGTGGTAAGGTGTGGGTTATAGTCGATTCATCGAACGTATGTTCGAATGACGACGAATCGAGGCGGTGCACAATGCCCCCTGTGGATGAACCGGTCATGATCTGGACCGGAGAAGCCGGCACGCCGGAGCGCCTGGTCTGGCGCTCCCGGCGGTTCCGGGTGACCGACACCCCGACGGCACTGGTGGGGACCTGCGAGTGGTGGCGACCCTTCGAGCCGCACACCTTCGGCGTGGGCCATCCGCCGCTGACCATTGCCGGCTGGCGATTCCAGGCGACGGCCGACAACGGCGAGACGCACGTGTTCGACGTGCAGCCGGGCGACGGCGACCTGGGCTGGCGGCTCGTGCGCATCTTCGATTAGCCCTGTTCCCTAGCCCCGCGCCCTGGACCCCGCGCCCTGGACCCCGCGACATCCCTGACCTGACCGGCCATACTGTGAGCATGTCGACGCTGGCCTCACGCCGGGACGTGATCCGGATTCGGCTCGTCCGCCAGGGACTTTTCGACGGCCGGCTGCGCGGCGTGACGGAGGTCACGGACCGCCTGCTCGCCCTCCAGGCTCAGGACTACGCCGCCGCCAAGTGGGCCCTCGGCGTGCGTGCGCCCGGCACGACGCTCGCCGACGTCGACGCCGCCATCAACTCCGGCCGGATCGTGCGGTCCTGGCCGATGCGAGGCACGCTTCACTTCGTTCCCGCCGCCGACCTGGGCTGGATGCAGCAGCTCACGGGCCCGAGGATTGTCTCGCGTTCCCGCACGCGGCACGCCCAGCTCGATATCGACCGCGACGTCATCGAACGGGCCAGGGCCGTCGCGGTGCATGCGCTGTCCGGCGGCCGCGAGCTCAGCCGCGCGGAGTTCCTGGCCGTCCTCGAAGAAAACGGGATCGGCACCAGCGGCCAGCGTGGCTACCACCTGATCGGGCATCTGGCCCTCACCGGGACGCTGTGCTGGGGCCCGCAGCGCGGCAGGCAGCAGGTGCTGGTGCTGCTGGACGAGTGGGTGCGCTCCCCCCGGCGACTCGACCGGGACGAGGCGCTTGGGGAATTCGTCCTGCGCTATTTCGACGGGCACGGGCCGGCGACGCTCCGGGACTTCGCCTGGTGGTCGCAGCTCACCGTCGCCGACGCTCGGGCGGGACTCGCGGTCGCCGCGGACCGGCTGGCCGAGCTGGTCGTCGACGGCGTCACCTACTACCTGGCGGCCGCGGCGGACACCGGCGACGCCGACGCGGCCAAGGGGCATCCGACTCAGCGCAGCCCCCTGCTTGCGCTGCCCGCCTTCGACGAGTATCTGATTGGCTACCAGGACCGCAGCTTCGCGATCGACGACGGCAGCCTCGGCCGAGTCGTGCCGGGGGGCAACGGCATGTTCCTTCCGCTCATCCTGGCATCCGGGCGGGTGATCGGCACCTGGCGGCAAACAAAGACGGCGCGGTCCGTGAGCCTCGAACCGAGACCGTTCGACCCCCTCTCGGCCGGCCAGGCGCGGGAACTCGAGCGGGCCGTCGCCCAGTACGCGCACTTCCTGGGCCTCTCAGTGGGCGGCAACCCCACCGCCGCGCCCACCGCCGCGCCGGCCGCCGCGCCGGCGGAGCCTGAGCCGCCACTAGCCTAGGAAGGTGCGACTAACGGCGAGCCTGCGAACCTCCAGCCGGGTTCCCCTGCTCCAGGCTGTGAAGACCGCGGTGGCGACCGTCCTGGCCTGGCTGATCGCGCAACTCCTGCTTCCCGGCGAGCTGCCCATCTTCGCCGCCATCGCCGCGCTGCTCGTCGTGCAGCCGAGCATCAACCAGTCCGTCGGCAAGGCGGTCGAGCGCAGCCTTGGTGTCATCGGCGGTGTGATCATCGCCTACGGCGTCGGCCTGCTGTTCGGCCAGTCGAGCTGGATCGTGCTGCTGACGATCGTCATCTGCATCCTGCTCGCCTGGGCACTGAAGCTGCCGCCCGGGTCGGCCAACCAGGTTCCGATCAGCGCCATGCTCGTGCTCTCGATCGGCACGTCCACCCCCGCGTATGCCCTCGACCGGATCATCGAGACCGTCATCGGCGCCGGCATCGCCCTCATCGTCAATGTGCTCATCGTGCCGCCCGTGCTGCTGGGGCCGTCGCACGGGGCCGTCCGGCGGCTTGCCGGGGAGGTGGCCGACACGCTCGACCGGCTCGCGGCGGCACTTCGCTCGCCCCAGCGGCCGTTCGCGCTCGAGGAGCTGATGCTCACCGCCCGCCTGCTCCGTCCCATGCAGGAGGCGGCGGAACGCGCGATCAAAGACGCGGAGGAGAGCCTCGCCTTCAACCCCCGGCAGGCCAAACACCGTCGGGTGCTGGACGCCGACATCGAGGAGCACAAGCGGCTGAAAGCGCTCGTCACCCGCAGCATCGGCATGACCCGCGCGTTCCGTGACCACTACGACGATGCGCTGCACCTTGAGCCGACCGTGCAGGCCTTCTCCCAGGAACTCGGCCGGGCCGCGCACGATCTCCGACTGCGCGCGCCCGGAGCGGATGCCGCGGCGGGCGAACGCATGCCGTCGCCGGGCGAGCCCGCCGCCCTGACCGCACCGCTGATCATCCGCACCCCGCACCCGGAGCACTGGATCCTGATCGGATCCCTGATGGAGGACCTTCGCCGGGTGCGCGAGGAAATCGTCGGGGAATAGCTCGGTTAACGGCCCGACGGGGCCCCGCCGTGTGGCGAGACCCCGTCGATGGTCGAAGACCTAGTCCTGCTTGAGCACGGCCTGGAGCTCGAGGGTGATGGTCACCTTGTCGCCGAGCAGGAAGCCGCCGGTCTCGAGGGCCGCGTTGTAGGTGAGACCGAAGTCTTCGCGCTCGACCTGGGCCTTGGCCGTAGCGCCGGCCTTGTAGTTGCCGTAGGGGTCAACGGCGAAGCCGCCGAATTCGAAGTCGAACGTGACCGGCTTGGTCACACCCTTGATGGTGAGGTCGCCGTCGACGAGGAAGTCGCCCTTTTCCTCGCGCACGCCGGTCGACACGAAGTTGATGGTCGGGTAGGTCTCGGCATCGAAGAAGTCGCCGGTGCGGAGGTGACCGTCGCGGTTGGCCTCGTTGGTGTTGATCGAGGCAACCGTGGCCGAGGCAGAAACGGTCGAGTCGAGCGGGTTCTCGCCGGTGACGAAAGTCGCTTCGAAGCTGTCGAAGGTGCCCTTGACCTTGCTGATCATGATGTGGCGAATGCTGAAGCCGACCTCGCTGTGGGTCGGGTCGATCGTCCAGGTGCCGGCCTTGTAGCCGGGGATGTTCGTGGTGGTGATGCCGCTCATGCGTGCTCCTCAGGTCCGTGGGGCGACACAGGTAGCGCCCTCAGGTATATGCAAGCGCATATGTTCTCCAGTTATTCCGAGAACGAAAAAAGAATCTTCAGCCGACCGGAACGAACGGCCCGGTGCTGCCGGACAGCGTCCGGCGGAGCACCAGCAGCCTGCGGACGTCGTCGTCAATCGTGGCGAGGGGGATCCTGCCCGAGTCGACGGCCGCAGCGATTCCCTTGATCATCAGCGGGATGTCGACCCCGGCGGCAGCCGGATCGGCGGGCAGCACATAGAGCAGCATCGTGTTACCGGCGGCGAGGGCCGAGATCGCGTTCTCGACCGGGTCGGCGTACTGGGGCAGGCCGCTCTGCTGGAGCATGAGCATGTCGTCGGTGATGGCCACGCCGTCGAACCCCAGCTCGGTGCGCAGGATCGCATGCCACTTCGGAGACAGGCTGGCCGGGCGGGGGTCGACGGCGGTGTACGCCAGGTGGCCGAACATGACCACCTCCGCCCCCGCGGCTATCCCGGCGCGGAACGGCGGCGCTACCTCGGCCAGCCAGTCGGAGCGGCCGAGTGCCGTGGAGGGGACGCCCCGGTGCGAGTCGCCGTTGGTGGCGCCATGCCCGGGAAAATGCTTGAGCGTGCTCAGCACCCGGCCGTGCTCACCGGAGACGGCAGCGGCGACCCGCTGTTTTCCCTGCGCGGTATCCGTTCCGAGTACCCGGTCGTAGATGAAGGAGTGCGGATCGGGGGTGACGTCCGCGACGATGCCGAAATTGAGGTTGATCCCGGCGCCGGCGAGCAGGGTCGACCGGCTGGTGGACGCCTCGGTCGTCGCCCGCGCCGGCAGCGACTTCAGCAGGTCGGCGCCGGATGCCCGATCGCCGGGCAGGCGGGACACCGTTCCGCCCTCCTGGTCGATGCCGAGCAGGAGCGGCCGCCCGGGGTCGGAGCTGACCCCGGCCGTCAGCGCGGCCAGGTCGGCCGTCTTGGTCGGAACGTTGTCGCCCATCAGGATCAGCCCGCCCAGGCCGTGGGAATCGGCGAAGGAACGCAGCTCCGCGGCATCCGTTCCCGGTCGGTGCAGCATCAGCAGGCTGGCGACCTTCTCGGTCAGGGTCATCGACGCGAGCCGGTCGTGGCATACGCCGCCACGCGTTCAGCGGATGTCTTCCGCGGAGCGGTGAGACCGCCCGGCTGGCCCGGAGCGGCAGGGGTCGTGCAACCGGCGAGCGCCAGGGGGGCCAGCAGCACGGCGACGGCGAACGCTCCCAGTGCGCGGAGGCGCCGGGTCGCACCCCGCACTCGCCTGCCCCCGGTCATCAGCCAAGGCTAACCCCGCCGCGGCTCCCCTCCCACCTCCCTCCGGGTTGAACTGCGGAAAAAGTACCTTCGTGGCGCCGGGGAAGGTACTTTGTCCGCAACTGAGCGCGCGATCCGGGCTCCGCAATACACTCGGGGTTCGAACGGGAGGTGACGTGTGGGGATCCAGGACATGGGCAGCGAAGCCGTGCTGATCGCAGCGGGCGGCCGTTCAATCCTGCTGCAGATAGCCGATCCGGCCATCGGGCACGGCGTCGCCGGGCACAGCGACTTCGCCGCCAGGCCGCTCGACCGGCTGCGCGGAACCCTGACCTACGTCTACGCCGTCACCTTCGGCACGGAGGAGGAGGCCGCGCAGGCCACCCGCCAGGTGAACCGCGCCCACGGGCCGGTGCGAGGCGACGGCGCCGACGGCACGCCCGCCTACAGCGCCTTCACCCCCGAGCTCCAGCTCTGGGTCGCCGCGACCCTGTATGACTCCGCGGTGACCATGCACGAGCTCGTGTACGGCCCGATGGAGGACGAGGTGGCCGACACCGTCTACCGGGAGTATGCGAGCCTGGGCACGGCCCTGCAGGTGCCGCCGGACCTGTGGCCGCCGGACCGCGCGGCTTTCCGGGCCTACTGGCGGCGGCGGCTCACCGAACTGAGAACGGATGCCACGACCCGGGCCGTGGCCGTGCAGCTGCTTCATCCGCGAACCGGGCCGGTCTGGCTGCGCCTGGCGATGCCGCTCGGCCGTCTGCTCACCGTCGGGCTCCTGCCCCCGGAGGTGCGCCGGCTCTACAACCTCCCGTGGTCGGCCGCCTCGCAGCGCCGGTTCGATCGCACCGTGCGCCTCATCGCGGTGGTCTACCCGGCACTCCCCCGCCGGCTGCGGCACTGGCCCAAGGAGCACTTCCTGCGCGCCCTGCGCGCGTCGGTGAAGCCGGGCACGTCGGAGTAGCGACCCCGTAGGCTCGACAGCATGACGGATAGCGCCACACCCCGCCCCTGGCGCAGAACGCCGGTCACCGACCTGCTCGGCATCGACCTTCCGATCGTGCAGGGCGCCTTCGGCGGGCTTGCCTCCGTGCCGCTCGCCGCGGCCGTCAGCAACGCCGGCGGGCTGGGCTCGGTCGGGCTCTACGGCTGCGACCCGGAGCGCATCCGGGACATCGCCGGGCAGCTGCGCACCCTCACGGACCGGCCCTTCGCCCTGAATCTCTGGCTCGAGTTCGAGGAAAGCAGCGACCTGCGACCCACCGAGGCCGAGTTCGCCTCGTGGCTCGAGCCGCTGGCCCCGTATTTCGCCGAACTCGGGCTGGCACTGCCGAGCCTGCCGGAGCGTTTCCTGCCCGGCTTCGACGAGCAGTTCGATGCGCTCCTGGCCGCCCGACCGGCCGTGGCGAGTTTCGTCTTCGGGGTTCCCCCGGCGAGCGTGCTCGAGCGGTGCCGCGCGGCGCGCATCCGCACGGTCGCCACGGCCACGACGGTGGACGAGGCGGTAGCCCTCGACCGAGCCGGCGTGGATGCGATCGTGGCGACCGGATTCGAGGCCGGCGGGCACCGGGTGTCGTTCCTCCGCCCGGCCGAGGACTCCCTGACCGGGCTGTTCGCGCTCGTTCCCCAGGTCGTCGACGCCGTGAGCGTGCCGGTGATTGCCGCCGGGGGCATCGCCGACGGCCGAGGGATCGCCGCCGCGCTCGCCCTGGGCGCCGCTGCCGCTCAGCTGGGGACCGCGTTCCTCGGCACCGACGAGTCCACCGCGAGCACCGAGCACAAGGCGCTCCTGTGGCACGAGGACGCCGCGCACACGACCCTGACGCGAGTCTTCAGCGGCCGCCTCGCCCGCGGCATCCCCAACCGGATGCTGCGGGAGCTCACGATTGCCGCCCGGACGGCGCCCTTCCCGGCCCAGAACTGGCTCACCGGGCGCCTCAAGCAGGCCGCCGTCGCCCAGGGCAACACCGATCTCGTCTCGCTGTGGGCGGGGCAGGCGGCGCCGCTTCGCCGGGGCGGCCCCGCGGCGGAGCTCGTCGCCGCGCTGGCGGCCGAAACCGACGAAGTCACCGGCCACGGGCGATAGTCTGAAGACCCCTGATCATCCTGAGGTTCTGACCATGCAGCACTCGGCATCCGACCAGCCCGCCGCGCTCGACAGCATCGATCGAAAGATCGTTGCCGCCCTCGCCCGCGACGCCCGCCTCTCGATGCGTGCCATCGCCGAACTGGTTCACATCTCGCGCACTTCGGCGCACACGCGCGTGCAGAACCTCGTGCGTCGGGGCGTCATAACCGGGTTCGGGGCGCAGATCGACCGCAAGTCCCTCGGGCTGCACGTCTCCGCCCTCGTCGTCGTGAAGATCGGGGACGTCTCGTGGGCCGTTATCGCTTCGAAGCTGGCCGAACTGCCCTTCGTCGAGAAGGCCCAGGCTGTCAGCGGCGACATCGACATCATCCTCACCGTCAGCGCCCCGGACCACGAGCAGCTCAGCCAGGCCATCCTGCGGGACATCCACAGCATGCCCGGCGTGATCTCCACCCGCTCGCACCTGATCCTCGAGGAAATCGCGGGCCACTCGCCCGGCGAGACGCCGGACATCTGGCGCTGAAAACGCGTTGATCCCAGCCGTTTGTCACGGCCGCGACCAACACCGTGCCAATCGTTCACAACTGTCCCGATGATGCGGTCAGCGGGGCGCGCATGCCGCACGATTACGTCATGAGCCTCAACGTCGAGAGTGCGCCCGTGTTAACGCAGGCGGCACCCACACCCCTCCGATTGATCGATGACGCCGGCCGTGCGGTCGATCCTTCCGAGGCCGGCGGCTTCGCCCTGCCGGCGCCCGACATCCTGCTGGGCCTGTACCGACGGATGGTCGTCGCCCGCCGTTTCGACGTGCAGGTGACGGCCCTGACGAGGCAGGGACGCCTCGCGACCTACCCCTCCGCGCTCGGACAGGAGGCCTGCGAGATCGCGGCCGTCGCCTCGCTCGGAACCGACGACTGGCTCTTCCCGACCTACCGGGACAGCATCGCCCTGCTGACCCGCGGGGTGCCGCCGGAAGACATCCTCGCCTCGTTCCGCGGCGAATGGCACAGCGGCTACGACTATTACCAGCACAAAATCGCCCCTCAGGCCACCCCGCTGGCCACCCAGGCGCTGCACGCGGTCGGCCTGGCCACCGCGTCGAAGCTCAAGGGAGACCACACGGTCGCGTTGACCCTGCTCGGCGACGGCGCGACCAGCGAGGGCGACGCCCACGAGGCGTTCAACTTCGCGGCCGTCTGGCAGGCGCCGGTCGTGTTCCTGGTGCAGAACAACCAGTTCGCGATCAGCGTGCCGCTGGACAAGCAGATGGCCTGCCGCACGATCGCCGACAAGGCCATCGGCTACGGCATGCCCGGCTACTTCGTCGACGGCAACGACGTCGCCGCCATGTATGCGGTCGTCTCGGCCGCCGTCGACACCGCCCGGAACGGCGGCGGACCGTCCCTGATCGAGGGACTCACCTACCGGATGGAGGCGCACACCAACTCGGATGACCCGACCCGGTACCGTGACTCCTCGGATGTCGAGGTCTGGCGCGGCCGCGATCCGATCGAACGCCTCGAGAAGTACCTCGTCTCCGTGGGCGTGCTGACGGACGGCGAACGGGCCGACATCACCCGGGAGGCCGAAGAACTCGCGGCTGCGACGCGTGAGTGCATGACGAAGACAGCCGTCATCGACCCGCTCGAGCTGTTCGAACACGTCTATGCCACCCCCCGCACGGCCCTCGCCGAGCAGCGGGACTTCCTGGCGAACGAAATCGCCGAGCACGAGGCTGCGGCCGCCAAGACGACGGGTGAAACGGCATGACCTCGCACAGCAGCACGACGCACGAGAGCTCCACGACCGCACCGGCCACGCGCCCGGCCGCCCCGATGACCATGGCCGCGGCACTGAATGCGGCCATCCGCGACGCGATGGTGGACGACCCGTCCGTCGTGCTGTTCGGTGAAGATGTCGGCCCGCTCGGCGGCGTCTTCCGGGTCACCGACGGGCTCTACGCCGAGTTCGGCGAGACCAGGGTCAGCGACTCCCCGCTGGCCGAGTCCGGGATCATCGGGACCGCGATCGGGATGGCCATCTACGGCCTGCGCCCGGTGGTGGAGATGCAGTTCGACGCCTTCAGCTACCCGGCGTTCGAGCAGATCGTCTCCCACGTTGCCAAGATGCGCAACCGCACCCGCGGCAAGATCCAGCTGCCGATCGTCATCCGCATCCCCTACGCCGGCGACATCGGCGGCGTCGAGCACCACTCCGATTCCTCGGAGGCCTACTGGGCATCCACGCCGGGCCTCACCGTGGTGACTCCGTCGAACCCGGCCGACGCCTACTCGATGCTGCGCGAAGCCATCGCCAGCGACGATCCGGTGATCTTCATGGAGCCCAAGAGCCGCTACTGGTCGAAGGCTGAGCTCGCGCTGCCGGTGCGGACCGCGCCGATGAGCACCGCCGTTGTGGTCCGGGAGGGCACCGACGTCACGCTCATCGCCTACGGTCCGACCGTCAAGACCGCGTTGGCCACCGCCGAACTTGCCACCGAGGAGGGCCTCTCGATCGAGGTCATCGACCTGCGCAGCCTGTCGCCGTTCGACGATGAGACGGTCAGCGCCTCCGTGCGCAAGACCTCCCGCGCCGCCGTTATCCACGAGGCCGCCCAGTTCGGTGGTTACGGCGCCGAGGTCGCGGCCCGCCTCACCGAACGCAACTTCTACTACCTGTCCGCGCCGATCCTGCGCATCACCGGGTTCGACATCCCCTACCCGTCGCCCAAGCTCGAGGAGTACTTCCTGCCCACGCCCGACCGTATCCTGGCCGCACTCGGAACCTGGGAGTGGTCATAATGGGACGCGATTTCCTGCTGCCCGACCTCGGTGAGGGACTCACCGAGGCCGAGGTCGTCAACTGGCTGGTCGCCGTGGGCGACACGATCGCCATCGACCAGCCCGTCATCGAGGTCGAATCGGCCAAGTCGATCGTCGAGCTGCCGTCGCCGTTCGGCGGCGTCGTCGAGAAGCTCTTCGGCGAGGTGGGCGAGGTCATCCACGCCGGCTCGGTGCTGCTGACGGTGGCGGATGACTCCGCCGCCGTCGCACCCGCCCCCGCGACCGTTCCGCCCGTCAAGGCTGCTGCCCCGGAGGACCCGGCCGGGGAAACCGGGCGCCCGCTCGTCGGCTACGGGCCGGGCGAAAGCACCCGCGGGGTTCGCCGGCCTGCCGGTGGACGATTCGGCCGGCCCGCTGCGCCGACGGAGGCTCCTGCGCCGGCCGCCGCTTCCCCGGCCGCCGCTTCCGCCGCTCCCGCAGTTCAGGGCCCGGCCGTCGCGCTGCTCGACCCTGCCCGCCGGTCGCCGGTGGTCTCGCCCCTCGTGCGTCGGCTGGCCAGGGAGAACGGCTTCGACGCGAGCCAGCTGAGCGGGAGCGGCGCTCAGTCCCTGGTGCTGCGCGGCGATGTGGAGTCGTACATCCGCGGCCGGCAGGCGTCGGAACAGGCCGTCGCCGCCCCAGCCGCAGCGCCCGCCGCAGCGCCCGCCCAAACCCCGGCGCGATCTGCCGACCGGCCGGTCGCGACGCCGGCCCTGCCCGCCGCCGTGCTCGAAGACATCCGTATCCCGATCACCGGGCTGCGCAAGGTCGTCTCGCAGCGCCTGACCACGTCCCGCCGGGAAATCCCGGAGGCGACCATCTGGATGGACGTCGACGCCACTGAGCTGTTCGTCGCCAGGGACCGCCTGCTCGCGGCCACCGGGGAACGTTTCAGCGTGACCGCGCTGATTGCCCGGTTCGTGGTCGCGGGGCTGCGGAAGTACCCGCTGCTGAACTCCTCTGTCGACACCGCGAGCCAGGAGATCCTGCAGCACGCGGCGATCAACCTCGGGCTCGCCGCGCAGACGTCACGCGGACTCATGGTGCCGGTCGTGCACGGGGCGCAGGCGATGACCACGCGGCAGCTGCGCGATGCCATCGCCGGCATCGTGGCTGCGTCGGCCGACGGAACCTTCCCGCCCAGCACCCTCACCGGCGGAACGTTTACCCTGAACAACTTCGGCTCCCTCGGCGTCGACGGGTCCGCGGCGATCATCAACCACCCGGAGGCCGCGATCCTCGGCATCGGGCGGATGATCGAACGCCCGTGGGTGATCAACCACGAGCTCGCTGTGCGCACCGTCGTCGAATTGTCGATGGTCTTCGACCACCGGGTCTGCGACGGCGGAACCGCCGCCGGATTCCTCACCTACATCGCCGGCTGCATCGAGAACCCCGTGGCGATGCTCGCCGACCTCTAGGACCCGCCTCACCTACGCGCTGAGTTGCGGAGAAGGTATCTTCGTTGGCAAATTGAAGGTACTTTTTCCGCAACTCAACCTGAAAGTCGCCCAGTACAGCTAGACCTTGGCGACCAGGGTGAGCACGTCGTAGGTGGCGACGACCTCGTCGTTCTGGTTGTGCAGCACGGCGTCCCAGCGCACCTCGCCGTACTCCTCAGTCTCGCGCGGCGTGATCCGCTTGGCCGTGAGGGTGACGCGGATGCTGTCGCCGGCGGCCACGGGGGTCACGAAGCGCAGGCGCTCGAGGCCCGAATTCGCCAGCACCGGGCCGGGCGCGGCATCCACGAACAGCCCGGCCGCCCAGGACAGCAGCAGGTAGCCGTGCGCGACGATCCCGGGGAAGAACGGGTTCGCCGCGGCAGCCTCCTCGTCGGTGTGCGCGTAGAACTTGTCGCCGGTGGACTCGGCGAACGCGGTGATGTCGTCCAGAGTCACCGTGCGCAGCCCGCTGGCCACCTGGTCGCCGACGCGGAGCTCGGCGAGGGACTTGCGGAACGGGTGGATGCCGGTGCGCACCATGGCTCCGGTGTGCCACTCGCCGGTGATGGCGGTGAGCATGTCGGGCGAACCCTGGATGGCCGTGCGCTGCATGTGGTGCAGCACCGAGCGGATGCCGCCGAGCTCCTCGCTGCCGCCGGCCCGCCCGGGGCCGCCGTGCACGAGGTGCGGGACGGGCGAGCCGTGCCCGGTGCTGCTGCGCGCGTCGTCGCGGTCGAGCATGAGCACGCGGCCGTGGTGGGCGGCGATGCCGAGCACGAGGGCCCGGGCGACCTCCGGGTCGTGGGTCGCTACCGTCGCGACCAGGGAACCGCCGCCGAGCGCGGCGAGGGCCACGGCGTGGTCGAGGTTGTCGTATTCGATGATCGAGGCGACCGGGCCGAAGGCCTCGATCTCGTGCACGGCGGCGCTCTCGGCGTCGTCGAACGCCAGCAGCAGCGGGCCGACGAACGCGCCGGCCGGGTCGGTGCCGTCCGGGGCATCCAGCGAGCCCATCACGATGCGGCCGCCGCCGTCGACCAGGCGGGCGGCGCTGGAGAGCACCTCTCCGCGCTGGTCCAGGCTCGCGAGCGGCCCCATCGTGACGCCCTCGGTGCGCGGGTCGCCGATGCTGACCCGCTTGCCGACGCGCTCGGTGACGGCGGCGACGATGTCGTCGCGCATCCCGGCCGGCACGATGACGCGGCGGATGCTGGTGCACTTCTGGCCGGCCTTCGACGTCATTTCGGTGACGACGGATGCGACATAGGCGTCGAACTCCGGGGTGCCGGCGACGGCATCCGGGCCGAGGATCGCGGCATTGAGGGAGTCGGTCTCGCTGGTGAACCGCACTCCGCCGTGCACGATGTTCGGGTGCGATTTGAGGGCGCGGGCGGTGGAGGCCGAACCGGTGAAGCCGACGAGGTCGCGGTAGTCGAGGTGGTCGATCAGGTCGCGGGCGCTGCCGGAGACGAACTGCAGCGAGCCGGCCGGCAGGATGCCGGAGGCGAGCATGTGGCGCACGATCGCCTCGGTGAGGTAGCCGGTGGGTGTTGCGGGCTTGACGATCGAGGGCACGCCGGCGATGAAGGCCGGCGCGAACTTCTCAAGCATGCCCCAGACCGGGAAGTTGAACGCGTTGATCTGGCAGGCGACGCCCGGGATGCGGGTGTAGATGTGCTGGCCGCTGAACGACCCGTCGCGGGAGAGCGCCTCGACGTCGCCGTCGACGTAGACCTGGCTGTTGGGCATCTCGCGACGCCCCTTCGAGGAGAGCGTGAAGAGCACGCCGATGCCGCCGTCGATGTCGACCATCGAGTCGCGCTTGGTCGCGCCGGTGCTCGCGGAGAGCTCGTAGAGCTCCTCCTTGACCCCGCCGAGGTACTGCGCGAGCTGCTTGAGCAGCAGGGCGCGCTGGTGGAAGGTGAGCTTTCCGAGCGAGGCCTGGCCGACCGTGCGGCCGTGTTCGACCACGGCGCCGAGGTCGAGCCCGTCGGCGCTGACCTTCGCGACCTCGGCCCCGGTGCTCGCGTCGAGTACGGACTGGGTCTTCGCGCCCTCGGCGGGCGACCACCAGGCATCCTTCACATAGCTCGGCACGACGGTGCTGGGGGCCACGGTGGTGGGTTCGAGGAGTGTCATGATGCGTCCTTCCAGTCGAAGAAGCCGCGGCCGCTCTTGCGTCCGAGGTTTCCCTGCGCGACCATGTCGCGCAGCAGTTGTGGTGGGGCGAACCGGTCGCCGAGGGTCTTTTGCAGGTGTTCGGCGATGCCGAGCCGCACGTCGAGGCCGACGATGTCGGTGGTCTTCAGCGGGCCGACCGGATGCTTGTAGCCGAGCACCATGGCCGCATCGATGTCCTCGGGGCTGGCGACGCCCTCCTCGACCATGCGGATGGCCTCGAGGGCGATCGCGACGCCGAGGCGGGAGCTGGCGAAGCCGGGGGCGTCGCGCACCATGATCGGGGTCTTGCCGAGGGCGCTCACCCAGCCGCGGGCGAGGTCGGCGAGTTCCGGGCTGGTGCCCTCCCCCGTGACGACCTCGATCAGGGTCGACACCGGCACCGGGTTGAAGAAGTGCAGTCCGATGAAGCGTTCGGGGCGGTCGAGGGCTTCGGCGAGTTCCGTGATGGAGAGCGACGAGGTGTTCGAGGCCAGCCAGGCGGTGGGGGCCAGGTGCGCCTCGACCGTGCGGAGCGCCTGGGTCTTGAGCGCGGGGATCTCGGGCACGGCCTCGACGACGAGCCCGGAGCCGGCGAAGGCCGCGGCATCCGTGGAAACGGTGAGCCGGTTGTCGAGGTCGGCGCGGGTGGCGGACACTGTGCCGCGGCTGAGCGACTTGTCGACGGCCGACATGACCCGGTCGCGGGCGGCCCGGGCCGCGTCGTCACCCTGCTCCACGACGGTCACCCGCGCCCCGGCGAGCAGGAAGGCGTGGGCGATGCCCGCGCCCATCCGGCCGCCGCCAAGCACTCCGACCAACGCGGGCACGCCGACAGACGCCGGCACGCCGACAGAATCGGGCACACCGGCCGTGTTCGGCAGGCCGAGGGCCTCCTGGGCTGTCGTCATCGCTTCTTCCTTTCCAGGAACGCGGTCATGCGGGCGAATTTCGCCTCTGATTCGAAGAGCACGGCCTGCGCCTCGTTGTCGGCCTGCGGATGCGCGTCGGCCGGGGCGTGGAAGACCTGCTTGGCGATGCGCGTGGCGAGGGGGTCCTGCTTGGCGATGCGGTCCGCGAGGGCGTGCGCGGCGGCGAGGAGGGCGCCCGGCTCGTGCACCTCGGTGACGAGGTGCACGGCCAGCGCCTCGTCCGCGTTCAGGATCCGGCCGGCCAGGATGATCTCCTTAGCGACGGGCTCCCCGACGAGCTCCGCGAGGCGCCAGAGCGCCCCGGCGGCGGGGATGATGCCCAGTGCGGTCTCGGGGTTGCCCAGGCGCACCGTGGTGGAGGCGATCCGGAAGTCTGCGGCGTAGGCGAGTTCCGCGCCGCCGCCGAGCGCCCAGCCGTCGAGGGCCGCGATCACCGGCATCGGTAGGCGGGCGATCCGCCCGAACAGGCCGGAGTTGATGCCCTGCAGCGCGTCGGCCGCGCGTCGTTCGCGGAGCTGGGCGATGTCGGCTCCGGAGGCGAAGATTCCGCCCGCGCCGGAGATGATCAGGATGCGCGGCTCGCGTTCGAGTTCGGCGCAGACCAGGTGCAGCTCGTCGATCATGGCCTGGTCGATCGCGTTGCGGACCTCCGGGCGATTTAGTCGCACGTGCAGCCGGTCCGGGCCCCGGTCGACGAGCAGGGTGGAGAACTCCCCGGGCACGGCATCCGCGGGCACGGCATCCGCGGGCACGGCATCCCCGGCCATCTAGACGAGCTCCACGAGCAGGGACGCACCCTGGCCGACACCGACGCACATGGTGGCGATCCCGCGCCGGGCGCCTTCGCGCTCCATCCGGCCGAGAAGCGTGATCAGGATGCGGCTGCCGGACGAGCCGAGCGGATGCCCGAGCGCGATGGCCCCGCCGTGCCGGTTGACGATCTCCGGGTCGAGGCCGAGCCGGCGGATCGTGGCCAGGGACTGGGTGGCGAAGGCCTCGTTGAGTTCGACGGCGTCGATGTCGCCGATGGTCAGCCCCTGGCGGCCGAGCAGCTTCTCGGTGGCCGGGACCGGGCCGAGGCCCATGATCTCCGGTGCCAGGCCGGCGCTCGCTCCGCCCACGACGCGGGCGCGGGGGGTGAGCCCGAGCCGGGCGATGGCCGACTCGCTGGCGACGATGATGGCGGAGGCGCCGTCATTGAGGGAGCTGGCGTTGCCCGCGGTGACGACGCCGCCGGGGCGCACGACCGAGCGGAGCCCGGCCAGCTTCTCCAGGGTGGTCTCGGGCCGGGGGCCTTCGTCGTCCAGGACGAGGCCGGCCTTGGTCGGCACGCCCACGATTTCCGGCGCGAAGGTGCCTTCGGTGCGGGCGGCCACGGCCAGCCGGTGGGAGCGCAGGGCGAAGGCGTCGGCATCCTCGCGTGTGATCCCGTCGCGGGTGGCGACCTCTTCGGCGGTCTCCGACATGGAGAAGGTGGCCTTGTCCCTGGCGGTGAGGCGCGGATTGGTGAAGCGCCAGCCGATCGAGGTGTCGACGATCTCGCCGGGCTTGGCGAAGGCCTTCTCCGGCTTGGCCAGCACCCAGGGCGCGCGCGTCATCGACTCGACGCCGCCGGCGATCACCAGGTCGGCTTCCCCGGCCTTGATCATGTTGGCGGCCATGTGCACCGCGGACAGGCCCGAGGCGCAGAGCCGGTTGACCGTGATGCCGGGCACGCTGTCGGGCAGTCCGGCCAGCAGGATCGCCATCCGGGCGACGTTGCGGTTGTCTTCGCCGGCCTGGTTGGCCCCGCCGAGGATGACCTCGTCGATCAGGGCCGGATCGATGCCGGAGCGGGAGACGACGGATGCGAGCACGAGCGCCGCGAGATCGTCCGGCCGCACCCCCGCAAGCGCTCCGCCGTATCGGCCGATGGGAGTGCGGACACCATCGACGAGGAATGCTTCGGACATGGCTCCATCACCTTCGACCTACGAATTACTAACTGACCGTTCGTTCCGTAAAGAATGTCACAGGAATGGCCGGGCGGTCAAACCGCGTCGGCTCGCCCGTGGCGGCCGGCTAGAAGAAGTCGTCGGGAGTGCCGGCGGCCTTCGTGACCTCGTCGGTGTTGACCCGCGCCGCGTTGAGCTTGGCCATTGCGACGCGGAGACCGGACTCCATCTGCGCGGCCCAGACCTCGGTTTCCCGGCTCGCCGTGACGGCGGCATCCGCCCGCTCCAGGGCCCGTTCCTTCTCGGCCCGTTCGTTCTTCACCTGCTGGATGCTGAGTGTGACGCCGTAGTACGCGGCGACCATCGACGCGATCGGGGTGGCGAACACGGCCAGCGCGTTGATGGACTCGTTCGTGACGCCCACGACCATCAGCACGATGAACGCGATCGCCAGCGCGCCCATGGCCGCGAGGATGACGAGCGTCGTGCGCTGCGGAACCGCCGGGCGGGCGGTGGCAGAAGGGGCGGGGACGGGACGGGACGGCGCGGGCTCCGCGGTCGTGGCCGTCGGGTCGTCCGAGCGCCGGCCCTCCGCCACGGCGTGCGACAGCACTTCGGTCTCGGCGATCGGCAGCGTTCGGGTTGGCGTGGCTGGGGGCAGGTTAGTCATGTCTCACTCCGTCGTCCTGATGGTTGTGCGGCGTTGCCTGGGGCGGCTCGCCGGGGAACACGCGTTTATAGCTTCGCCCGTCGGGTAATTCGACCGTTCGGCTGGCGAGCCTGCCGCGGCTCACCTGAAGGTACACCGCCTGCGGGGTGATCCCGAGTTGCGCCGCCGCCTCGGCGACGGAGAGCCCGGGGAGGTCTGTCGGCACGCTGCTCGGGCGCGCCGCGCGCTTCCGTCCGGCATCCTGCCTGGCCGCGATTTCCTCGTCGCTGCCCTGCCAGCGCCACTTGGCGGCGGCGGGCTTCAACCCGGCGGCATCGGCGACCTGCTCCCAGCTTGCGCCCTGCTCGCGGGCCGCGCGCACGCCGGCCAGGCTGGCAGGGTCGGTGTCGAGGGCGACGAGCAGCGCGCGGATGGCGCGCAGCCGCTCGAGCGGCGCGGAACCGGTGTCGCCGTCGAGTTCGGCGAGGCGTACGAGCGCGGCGCTCGTTGTCGGTGCGAGAAAGATGCCCATGGTGGTCCTACGCTAGCGCGCGGCATCGAGCACGACGACGGCGTGCGGCGCGAGCAACAGGGAGCCCGGCTCGCGGCCGCGCACGGCATCCCCGGACGCAGCGAAGGACAACAGCACCGCGCCGGCCCCCGAGGGCACGGCGCGCGGTTCCACGCCGAAGTTGATCAGAACCTCGGTCTCGCCGCGGCGGAGGCGCAGCCAGTGCTCGGCCTCGTCGAACCGTACCTGTACCCGGTCGAACCTGGGGTCGGTGAAGTCCGGATGCCCGCGCCGAAGCGCACCGAGGGCCCGGTAGAACGCCAGCACGCGCTGGTGGCCCGGCTCGGCGAGCTCGTCCCAGTCGAGTCTGGAGCGTTCGAAGGTGGCGGGATCCTGCGGGTCGGGCACGACGTTCGGGTCCCAGCCCATCCGGGCGAACTCACCGATGCGGCCCTTCGCGGTGGCCTCGCCCAGCTCGGGTTCGGGGTGCGAGGTGAAGAACTGCCAGGGCGTCCGGGCCCCCCATTCCTCGCCCATGAACAGCATCGGGGTGAACGGTCCGAGCAGGGTCAGCGCCGCGGCGATCGCCAGCTGGCCGGCGTCGAGCCGGGCGGTCAGCCGGTCTCCGGTTGCGCGGTTGCCGATCTGGTCGTGGTTCTGCGAGCCGACGACGAGACGCCAGGCGGGCATCCGCTCGGTGTCGATGCGGCGGCCGTGCACGCGGCCGCGGAAGCTGGAGTACGTGCCGTCGTGGAAGAAGCCGCGAGTGAGTACCTTCGCCAGGGCCCCGAGCGGTTCGAAATCGGCGTAGTAGCCGACCGTCTCGCCGGTGAGCGCGACGTGCACGGCGTGGTGGAAATCGTCGCTCCACTGGGCGTCGAGGCCGTAGCCGCCCGCCTCCCGCGGCGTGATCAGCTGTGGGTCGTTGAGGTCGGATTCCGCGATCAGGGTGAGCGGACGCCCCGCCGAGGCGCTGAGGGCGGCGACCTCGGCGGCCAGCTCCTCGAGCAGGTGGGTCGCGCGTTCGTCGTGGAGGGCGTGCACGGCATCGAGCCGGAGGCCGTCGACGTGGTAGTCGCGCATCCACATGAGTGCATTTTCGATGATGTAGGCGCGCACCGGGTCGGAGTCGGGTCCGTCGAGGTTGACCGACGATCCCCAGGTGGTGCCGCCGGCCTCGCCGAGATACGGCCCGAAGACGGGCAGGTAGTTGCCGCTCGGCCCGAGGTGGTTGTAGACGACGTCCTGGATGACGCCGATGCCGGCGGCGTGGCAGGCGTCGACGAAGCGCTGGTAGGCCGCGGGCCCGCCGTAGCCTTCGTGCACGGCGTACCAGAGCACACCGTCGTAGCCCCAGTTGTGCGTGCCGTTGAAGGCGTTGACGGGGAGCAGCTCGACGAAGTCGACGCCGATCGACTTCAGGTGGTCGAGCCGGGCGGCCGCGGCATCCAGCGTCCCCTCGGGAGTGAACGTGCCGAGGTGCAGTTCGTAGATCGTGCTGCCGGCCAGTTGGCGGCCGGTCCAGGCCGCGTCCTGCCAGGAATGGGTCCCGGCGTCGAAGGTGCGGGACAGCTCATGCACGCCGTGCGGCTGCCGTCGGGAACGCGGGTCCGGATACGGCCCCTCCCCGTCCACCCGGAACCCGTAGTCCATCCCGACGCCCGCCCCGTCTGTCCCGTCTGTCCCGTCTGTCCCGTCTGTCCCGTCTGTCCCGTCGCCGCCCTCAACCGTCCCTCGCCACCATCCCCCTTCCCCCCGTTCCATCCCGCGAAACTGCAGTTGTGCGCGTTCTGGGGGCGTTTTAGCGCGCACAACCGCGGTTTCGCGGGAATCGGGGATGGGGTCGGGGATGGGGTCGGGGAAGGGGATGGGGAGGGGGAAGGCGAGGTCGACGGTTGTGGCGGCGGGCGCCCAGACCTCGAAGGTCACGTTCTGCGGCTTAGCGATCATGAGTGGAATTCCCCTCGTCATGGTGCGGCGCGGGCACGAGCAGCGCCACCGGGTAGCGGCCGAGCAGGTCGGCGACGCGCAGCAGCCCGCCGTCGAACCGTTCGCCCGTGAGCACGTCGACGACCCGACGGCCCGCGAGCACGACGGCCGTGTCGCGCCAGCCGCCGGATGCCGCCAGGCCGATCGGCAGGCGGGTCGCCACGGTGATCGCCCCGCCGCGGTCGAACGCGACCACGTGATCTGCAGCTGCGCCGAGCACGTCGACGGGGGCGTAACGCACGAAGCGCTCGGCCTCGTCTCGCCGGAGGCGCAGGGCCCGTGCCGTGACCAGCAGCTTGGCGGCGCCGGATTCGTCGACCGGCGGCAGCCAGCCGCCGTCGATCCGGGCGAGCAGCTCGCGCCGCAGCCCGTAGTCGACCGGTCGGCGGTTGTCGGGGTCGACGAGCGACGTCTCCCACAGTTCGCTGCCCTGGTAGACGTCGGGAACGCCCGGCGCGGTCAGCTGCAGCAGCTTGGCCGCGAGCGAGTTGCTCCAGCCTGCCTGTCGCACGCGGTCGACGAACTCCTGAACCAGCCCGCGAACCGCCGGGTCGTCGACGGCGGCGGTGACGAGGGCCTGCATGGCGGCCTCGAATTCGGCGTTCGGTTCGGTCCAGGTGGTCGAGGTCCTGGCCTCCCTGGCCGCCTTGAGCGCGTAGGCGGCGAGCCTGTCCTTCGAGGCCGGCCACGAACCGACGATCGCCTGCCAGAGCAGGTTCTCGAACGGCGCGTCGCCGAGCGGGGCAGCCGCCCGCAACTCGGCCAGGGTCGCTTCCCACTCGGCGGGGACCTCGGCGAGCACGGAAATGCGGGCGCGCACGTCCTCGCCGCGTTTCGTGTCGTGGGTCGACAGGGTCGTCATCGAGGTGGGGAATGCCGCCTGCCGCGCCTGCTGGCGCTCGTGGAATGTGGGCACGGCGACGGCGAACTCCTCCGGGTCGGCGCCCACCTCGTTGAGCGAGGTCAGGCGGCTGTAGCGGTAGTACGCGGTGTCCTCGACGCCCTTGGCCATCACCATGCCGGAGGTCTGCTGGAACCGCACGGCGGCCGGATGCGCCGGGTCGGCCAGCAGGGGCAGCAGCCGGTCGATCAGCGGGGCCAGCCCGGGACGGCGAACGCCCGCGAGCCGGGCGGCCGTCCGAAGGTCGGCGGCGCCGACCGGGAGGTACGACCGGTACACCGGGAACCAGGCCAGCAGCTCGGCGATCGCGTCGTCGGTGCCGGCCTCGGCGGGCAGGAGCCGGGCCAGGCGCAGCACCTCCGAGCGGAGGATCCCGTCGGCGATGGCGCGCTTGCGCCGGTAGACCAGCTCCGGCCAGGACAGTTCCGGCCGGCCGGCGTGCTGCCGGAGGCGTGTCTCCAGGGCGTCGAGCGGTGCCTGGCCGGCCGGGTCGACGAGCACGCGGTCGAAGTCGGCGAGGGCGTCGTAGCCCGTGGTTCCGGCGGTCGGCCAACTCGTCGGAAGTTGTTCGCGCCCCTCGAGGATCTTCTCGACCAGCACGTAGGCGCCGTCTGTGGCTTCGGCGAGCTGGTCGAGGTACCCGCCCGGATCGGCGAGGCCGTCGGGGTGGTCGACCCGGAGGCCGTGCACGAGGCCTTCCCGGAGCCAGCGGATGATCTCCGCGTGCGATTCCGCGAACACCCAGGGCACCTCGACCCGGATGCCGGCGAGGCTGTTCACCCCGAAGAAGCGCCGGTAGTTGAGTTCGGCGTCGGCCCGGCGCCAGCCCACGAGCTCGTAGTGCTGCCGGGCGTGCACGGCCTGGGCATCCGCCCCGTCATCGGCCGTGCCGGGAGCCAGCGGGAACCGGTGGTCGTAGTAGCGCAGTTCACCGTCGACGACCGTCAGTCGGCTGACGTCCTCGTCGTCGCCGAGCACGGGCAGCCGGATCCTGCCGGCCCCGAAGGACCAGTCGACGTCGAAGGCCTCGGCGTAGCGCGAGGCCTGGCCGTGCTGCAGCAGGTCCCACCACCAGGCGTTCAGCGCGGGTGTCTGCACGCCCATGTGGTTCGGGACGATGTCGACGAGGATGCCGTGCCCGGCCGCCGCCCCGGCCGCGGCGAGCCGGGCGAGTGCTGCGGCGCCGCCGCGTGCCGGATCGACCTGGGAGTGGTCGACGACGTCGTAGCCGTGGTCGGAGCCGTCCTCCGCTTTGAGCAGCGGTGACAGGTAGAGCCAGTCGGCGCCGAGGTCGCCGAGGTAGTCGAGCACGCCGGTGGCCGCATCGAGGTCGAAGCCGGCCGTGACCTGGAGCCGGTAGGTGGTGACCGGAGCCTTCACTCCGATTCCCTGGGCGTGGCGGCCTTGCGCCTCCCCGACGCGGGTTTCCTGGCCTGCGGGGCCGCCTCTGGCGACGGTTCGCCGGGCGGCGTGAACGCCGCCCCCGCGCTGAACGACGGCAGCGACGGCGACGCCGACTGCGCCGCCAGGGAGGCGGCGACCGAGTGGTCCGGAGCGACTTCCGGCGGCTGGTACGCGCGCAGCACGTGCAGCGATCGTGACGGCAGCGTCAGGGTCTCCCCGGCCGGCCGGGGCAAGGAGTCGGCTCCGGCGCCCGCCGTGTCGACCACGATCTCCCAGGCCCTGGCGTACTCCGCGCTGGGCAGGGTGAAGTGCACGTCTTCCGGATCCGCGTTGAAGAGCAGCAGGAAGTTCACGTCGATCACCGGCTCGCCGCGCACGTCGCGTTCCCGGATGCCGTCGCCATTGAGGAACATCCCGACCGTGCGGGCACGGTTCTCGTCCCAGTCCTGCTGCTGCATCTCCGCGCCGTCGCTGTTCAACCAGACGATGTCGGCCAGTGGGGCTCCGTCGACCCGTTTCCCGGGGTGGCCGTCGAAGAACCGGCTGCGCCGGAACGTCGGATGCTCCTTCCGCAGCCTCGACACGGCCGCGGTGAACTCTACCAGCGGCTGGTCCGCCTCGTCCCAGTGGATCCAGCTCAGCTCGTTGTCCTGCGCGTAGGTGTTGTTGTTGCCCTGCTGGGTGCGACCCAGCTCGTCGCCGTGCAGGATCATCGGCACGCCCTGCGACAGCAGCATCGTCGCGAGGAAGTTACGGTGCTGGCGGGCGCGCAGGGCGCGGATCTCCGGGTCATCCGTCGGCCCCTCGACACCGGAGTTCCAGGAGCGGTTGTGCGATTCGCCGTCCTGGTTGTTCTCGCCGTTGGCGTCGTTGTGCTTCTCGTTGTACGACACGAGGTCGTTCATCGTGAACCCGTCGTGGGCGGTGACGAAGTTGATCGAGGCCACCGGGCGCCGGCCGGAGTGCTCGTAGAGATCGGCCGATCCGGTGATCCGGGAGGCGAACTCCCCCAGCGTCGACGGCTCGCCGCGCCAGAAGTCGCGCACGGTGTCGCGGTACTTGCCGTTCCACTCGGTCCACTGGGCCGGGAAGTTGCCCACCTGGTAGCCGCCGGGGCCGACGTCCCACGGCTCCGCGATGAGCTTCACCTGGGAGACGATCGGGTCCTGCTGCACCATTTCAAAGAAGGTGGAGAGCTTGTCGACGTCGTACAGGTCCCGGGCCAGGGCGGAGGCCAGGTCGAACCGGAATCCGTCGACGTGCATCTCGATCGCCCAGTAGCGCAGCGAATCCATCATCAGCTGCAGCGAGTGCGGGTGCCGCACGTTCAGCGTGTTGCCGGTGCCCGTGTAGTCCATGTAGTGGCGCAAGTCACCGTCCATCAGGCGGTAATACGCCTCGTTGTCGATGCCCTTGAACGAGATCGTCGGGCCGAGGTGGTTGCCCTCCGCGGTGTGGTTGTAGACGACGTCGAGGATGACCTCGATACCGGCCGCGTGCAGCGCACGCACCATTCCCTTGAACTCCTGCACCTGCTGGCCTCGGTCGCCGCTGGCCGAGTAGGCGTTGTGCGGCGAGAGGAAGCCGATCGTGTTGTAGCCCCAGTAGTTGTTCAGGCCCTGTTCGACGAGGGTGCCGTCGTTGACGAACTGGTGCACCGGCATCAGCTCGATCGCCGTGACGCCGAGCTTCTGCAGGTGGTCGATGACCGACGGATGCGCGACGCCGGCGTAGGTTCCGCGCTGGTCCTCCGGCACGGCATCCTGCAGCTGGGTGAGGCCCTTTACGTGGGCCTCGTAGATGAGGGTCTCGCTGTAGGGGGTGTGCAGGGGCTGTTCGCCCTGCCAGTCGAAGTAGGGGTTGACCACGACGCCCATCATCATGTGCGGGGCGGAGTCCTGGTCGTTGCGGGAATCCGGGTCGCCGAAGTTGTAGGAGAAGAGCGCGGGATCCCAGTCGATCGCGCCGCTGGTCGCCTTGGCGTAGGGGTCGAGCAGGAGCTTGTTGGGGTTGGAGCGCTTGCCTTCGCCCGGGTTGTACTCGCCGTGCACGCGGTAGCCGTAGCGCTGGCCCGGCTGCGTGTGCGGCAGGTAGCAGTGCCAGATGAACGCACTTGACTCGATGACCTCGACACGGGTCTCGACACCGTCGTCGTCGAAGAGGCACAACTCGACGCGCTCGGCTGCTTCGCTGTACAACGCGAAGTTGGTGCCGCTGCCGTCGTAGGTTGCGCCGAGGGGGTAGGCGCTTCCGGGCCAGGTTTCCAAGGGACTCCTCCAGGGATCGGAGATCGGGTGGTCGGGTGAGAGACCAGCTGCGCCGGCGGGCTCACCAACGACGTTACCGCCTCGGGTCGCCATCCTCCCCGGCCGGGTTCCCGCCGGGCCTGTGATTCGGGTTGAGTTGCGGAAAAAGTACCTTCAATTCCACGACGAAGGTACTTTCTCCGCGACTCAGTCGGGGGTGGGCGCGTTCGCTGCCAGGCGAGCGCGTACCAGGGGCGCGACCTCGCTGCCGTAGAGCTCGATGCTGGTCATCAGCTTCTCGTGCGGCAGGGTGCCCAGGCTGTACTTGAGGTCGAACCGGGACAGCCCGAGGCCCTCCGCGACCTTCGCGATCTTGGTGGCGACGGTCTGCGGAGAGCCGACGAAGAGTGCGCCGTCGGAGCCGGCGTCATGCTCGAACCGGTCGCGGGACATGGGCCCCCAGCCGCGTTCGCGGCCGATGCGCTCCTGCATGGCGGCGAAGTGCGGCCACATCTCGTCTCGGGCCTGCTCATCCGTCGCGGCGATGTAGCCCGGCGAGTGCTGGCCGATCGGCAACGTCGTTCGGTCGAATTTGGCCAGCGCCCGGTGGTAGAGGTCCACGAGAGGCGCGAAAGACAGGGGCTCGCCGCCGATGATGGCCAGCATCAGGGGCAGGCCGTAGTGAGCGGCACGGATGACCGACTGCGGGCTTCCGCCCACGCCGATCCAGGTGCGGAGCGCCCCCGACTCGGTCGGCGGGAAGACCCGCTGCCGGTCGAGACCGGCCCGGGTCTCGCCCTGCCAGGTCACCGGTTTCTCGGTGAGGAGCTCGGTGAAGAGGTTGAGCTTTTCCTCGAACAGCAGTTCGTACTGGTCGAGTTCGTAGCCGAAGAGCGGGAACGACTCGGTGAACGACCCACGCCCGAGGATGACCTCCGCGCGGCCGTTCGAGACCGCGTCGAGGGTGGCGAACCGCTGGAAGACCCGCACGGGATCGTCGGAGCTGAGCACGGTCACAGCGGAGCCGAGGCGGATGCGTTCGGTCTGTCCCGCGATCGCGGCGAGCACGACCTCCGGGGCCGAGACGGAGAAGTCCTCCCGGTGGTGCTCCCCGATCCCGAAGAAGTCCAGTCCGACCTGGTCGGCCAGCACGGCCTCGGCGACGACGTTGCGCAGCACCTGCCACTGGGGCAGCGGCCGTCCGTCGGCATCCCAGGTGACGTCACCGAAGGTGTCCAGACCCAGTTCAAGCTCGTGTGTCATGCGGCAGGCGCCCTTCCGAGGTTGCGGTGCATGCATATGCATCCATCTACTGAACCGCGCGCGCCCGCGCACTATTCCGCGGTGTCACTCCTGCGCGGTGTCACTCCCCGCGCGTCTGGGTCGCGCTTCGGGTCCCCCGGTCGCGCCACCGCTGCCAGAGCCGGGTGAGGATCCGCCTCACGTAGGCGCCGAAACGGGCCGCCGCGGGAAACTCGGTGCCGAGCGTTGCGAGCCCGAGGAAGACGATCAGCCAGCCGGGTCCGGGCAGAGGCACCAGGATCAGGCCGACGATGACGATGAGCGTGCCGAGCACCGCGATGCCGAGGCGATATGCCCAGCGCAGCCGAGGGTAGCGTTCGACCCATTCCCGGGAGCGGCGCAGGAAGCGCCGGATCGGCTGCCTCGGGCTGATGCCGATCTCGATATCGCGTGGCAGACCATCGTTGCGTGCGAGGTCGTCATCGCCGGGGGGTTGTCTGGACACAACGGCCAGCGTAAACCGCAAGTCTGGGAGAGGGCTAGTGAACCGTCAGGCTCCGGACGAATCCGAGGCCGCTTCGAATGTCGGTGGTCGGGTATTGACTGTTCTCATGGACCTCATCACTGAGTACCTGACTTACCCGGACAATGAGTTCGGGGATGGCAAGCCCGGGG
>NZ_SOHC01000063.1:0-29054 GCF_004403955.1 Cryobacterium sp. TMT1-2-1 | reverse complement strand
TCGCCACTCGCTACGACAAACTCGCCCTCACCTACCGCGGAGGCGTCGTCCTCCGTGCCATCACCATCTGGTTACACGAATTAGGAGACACGCCCTAGGTCGGGAAGCCGATGATGCCGGCGTCGGCGGAATCGGCGCCGCGCTCGGCTTGCTCGGCCTCGGCGGCGCGGATCTCGTCCTGCAGGTCGCGGAGTGCGCTGCGGAGCGCCCGCTCGGAGTCGAGTCCCTGGGCCTTGGCCGCGGAGACGATGGCGAGCAGGATCGGGCCCAGTTCGTCTTCGCTCGAGATCGCCAGCGGTGAACCGCCATCCGCCTCGAGCAGGCCGATCTTCTGCGCGCGGCCGAGCACCTTGTCCGCCAGCGCGAGCGCGGGCATGCCCTGCGGTATCCCGTCGAGCACGCTCGTGCGGTGCGGTTTCTCCGCGGCCTTGAAGTCGTCCCAGGCCGCCACGACGTCGTCGGCCGTGTCGAGCACCAGGTCGCCGAAGACGTGCGGATGCCGCCCGACCATTTTGGCGTTCATGTGCGCGGCAACGTCCTGGATGTCGAAGTCCTCGCCGCGCGTCTGCGCCGCGATGTCGGCGTGGAAGATCACCTGGTAGAGCACGTCGCCGAGCTCTTCGATCATCTCCTCGCGGCCGCCGGCCTCGATCGCGTCGATGAGTTCGTGGCTCTCCTCGACGAGGTACTGCACCAGGGATTCGTGGGTCTGGTCGGCGTCCCACGGGCAGCCGCCCGGCGCGCGGAGCCGCGCGACCGTCTCGATCAGGAGGTCGAGTTGGCTCGGCTGGGCCGCGTCCGGCTGGACGTCTGGGTTGGTCATGAAGGCCTCCGGGGGTTGGTCTTGAGCGTCGGGTTGGCGGCCGCCTTGTCCGCTGCAGCCTTGTCGGCGGCCTTGTCGGCGGCCTTGTCGGCACCCTTCGCGGATGCCTCGGCAGCCTGAACGGGGAAGATCGTGGCCAGCAGACTGCCGGCCCACTCGATCAGCGCCGAATCCTCGAGCGGCTCCTCCGCTCCCATTCCGACGCTGACGCGGGGCATCGGCACCGTGAGCGAACCGTTCTGGGTGAAGTAACGCGAGCCGGGGTACATCCGTTGCAGGCGCACCTGGATCGAATCGGGCAGCTCGGCCGGGGCGACGCGCAGGTTCGAGCCCATCGCCACGACCTCGCTGAGCCCGATCTGCTGGGCCAGCCAGCGCAGTCGCGACACCGCGATGAGGTTCTGCACGGGCAGCGGCGGTTCGCCGTAGCGGTCGGTGAGCTCCTCCAGCACGAGGTCGATCTGTTCCTTCGCCGCCGTCGGCGAACTGGCGGTCGAGAGCTTCTGGTAGGCCTCGAGGCGCAGCCGCTCGCTGTCCACGTAGTCCTCGGGGATGTGCGCGTCGACGGGCAGCTCCAGTCGCAATTCGGTCTGCCCCTCGGCGACGTCGCCGCGGAACGTGCTCACGGCCTCACCGATCATCCGCAGGTACAGGTCGAAGCCGACCCCGGCGATGTGGCCGGCCTGCTCGCCGCCGAGCAGGTTGCCCGCGCCGCGGATCTCGAGGTCCTTGAGCGCCACCTGCATGCCGGCGCCGAGCTCGTTGTTCGCCGCGATCGTGGACAGCCGGTCGTGGGCGATCTCGGTGAGCGGCTTGTTCTCGTCGTAGAGGAAGTAGGCGTAGGCCCGCTCGCGCCCACGGCCGACCCGTCCGCGCAGCTGGTGCAGCTGGCTCAGGCCGAACTTGTCGGCGCGGTCGATGATGATCGTGTTGGCGTTGGCGATGTCGAGGCCGGTTTCGATGATCGTGGTCGAGACGAGCACGTCGAACTTGCGCTCCCAGAAGTCCACGACGACCTGCTCGAGCTGGGCCTCCGGCAGCTGGCCGTGGGCGACGGCGATCCGCGCCTCCGGCACGAGTTCGGACAGGTGGGCGGCGACCCGGTTGATGCTCGACACCCGGTTGTGCACGACGAAGATCTGTCCCTCGCGCAGCAGCTCCCGGCGGATGGCCGCGGCGACCTGGCGGTCCGAGTGCGGCCCGACGAAGGTGAGGATGGGGTGCCGGTCCTCGGGCGGGGTGGCCAGGGTCGACATCTCCCGGATGCCGGTGACCGCCATCTCGAGCGTGCGCGGGATCGGCGTGGCGCTCATCGCAAGGATGTCCACGTTCGTCTTGAGTTTTTTCAGGGCGTCCTTGTGCTCCACCCCGAAGCGCTGCTCCTCGTCGATGATCACGAGACCGAGGTCCTTGAAGACGATCGACTCGGACAGCAGCCGGTGCGTGCCGATCACGAGGTCGACGGTGCCGTCCAGCATCCCGGCAATCGTCTCCTTCGATTCCTTCTCGGTCTGGAACCTCGAGAGGGCGCGCAGGTGGATCGGGAAACCAGCGAATCGTTCCTGGAAGGTCTCCATGTGCTGGCGCACAAGCAACGTCGTCGGCACGAGCATCGCGACCTGTTTGCCGTCCTGGATCGCCTTGAACGCGGCCCGCACGGCCACCTCGGTCTTGCCGAAGCCGACGTCGCCGGAGAGCAGCCGGTCCATCGGGATCGGCCGCTCCATGTCGGCCTTGACCTCGTCGATCGTGGTGAGCTGGTCGGGCGTCTCCGCGAACGGGAACGACTCCTCGAGTTCGCGCTGCCAGGGCGTGTCCGGCCCGAAGGCGTGGCCCTTGCTGGCCATCCGTGCCGAATAGAGCTTGACGAGTTCGACGGCGATGTCGCGCACGGCCCGGCGCGCCTTGGTCTTGGCCGCCGACCAGTCGCTGCCGCCCATCTTGCTCAGCGCCGGGGCCTCTCCGCCGACGTAGCGGGTGACCAGGTCGAGCTGGTCGGTGGGCACGAACAGCTTGTCTCCGGGGTGCCCGCGCTTGGACGGGGCGTATTCGAGCACGAGGTACTCGCGCTTGGTTTTCACCGGGTTGCGGCCGCCGCTGGACACCTCGCGCTGGGTGAGCTCGAGGAACCGGCCGATGCCGTGCGTCTGGTGCACGACGTGGTCGCCGGTCTTCAGCTGCAGCGGATCGACGACGTTCTTCCGGCGGCTGGCGAGCTTCTTGACCTGCCGGGCGTCGTAGCCGACCGTGCGGCCGTAGAACTCCGACTCGCTGACCAGGGTGAGCTTCGTTTCGGGGAGCTCGAAACCGTGGTCGACGGATGCCTTGAGCAGGTAGGCGATGCCGGGCTCGGGGTTCGCCGGGAACTCGGTGACGATCCGGGCGGGGAGCTCGTGTTCGGCCAGCACGTCGGCGGCGCGTTCGACCAGCCCGGCGCCCTGGGCGACGACGGCCACGGTCCAGCCGTCCTTCAGCCGCTCGGCGAGGTGGCCCACGGCGCCATCGACGTTGCCCTGGAAGCTCGGCACGGCCTGGGCATCGAGGCGCACCGTGAGCAGGTCATCCAGCTCCCGGTGCTCCGGGAGCACGACCTCATCGGTGGGGGCGGCCTGGAACGAACTCAACGTCCACCACGCGTGGCGGGATGCCGGGGCGCCGGGCGCGCTGAATTTGACGGAGTCGCGGAGGGCGCCGAGGGTGAGGAACTCGCCCGACTCGAGGTCGATCGGCGCCTCGGCGCCGGCGGTGGCGGCGCTCCAGGCCGCGGAGAGGAACTCGCGGTTCGTTTCGCCCAGGCTGATGGCGCGCGACGCGACCCGCTCCGGCGAGATGACGGCGATCGCGGTGGCGCCGGGCAGGTAGTGCGTCATCGGCACGAGCCGGTCGACGAGGGCCGGGGCGAGGCTTTCCATCCCGTCGACCGGGATGCCCTCGGCGATCTTCGCCAGCATGCCGGCCAGGCTCGGGAACTCGTGCTGCATTTCGCGGGCACGCTGGCGCACGGCGGGGCTGAGCAGCATTTCGCGGCTCGGCGGAAGGCTGACCGAGGCGACCGGTTCGGGCAGGGAACGCTGGTCGGCAACCGAGAACGCCCGGATCTGCTCGACCTCGTCGCCAAAGAACTCGATCCGGTACGGGTGCGGCGCGATCGGCGGGAAGACGTCGAGGATGCCGCCGCGCACGGCGAACTCGCCGCGCCGGGTGACCATGTCCACCCGGGAGTAGGCGACGTCGACGAGACCGAGGGCGATCGCCGCCAGGTCGTGGCCGCGCGCACCCACGGTGAGCTCGATCGGGTCGTAGTCGGTGAGGTTGTCGGAGACGGGCTGCAGGGCCGCGCGCACCGAGGCGACGACGATGAGCGGGCGGCGTGTGGACGGGTCGGCCTCTTCCCAGTCGCGCATCCGGCGGAGGGCATAGAGGCGCCTGCCGACGATTTCGGCGCTCGGGCTGAGCCGCTCGTGCGGGAGCGTTTCCCAGGCCGGGAAGTCGATGATCTCGGCCTCGGAATCGAAGCAGGCGAGGTTCTCGCGGAGCGCCTCCGATTCGCGGCCGGTCGCCGTGATCACGAGCAGGGCACGGTCCTCGGCCGGGCGGCGGTCCATCAGGCCGGCCAGCAGGGGCGCCCGGAGGCCCTCGGCGAGCGAGAAATCGGCGTCCCGGTTCGCGTAAACGAGGGCGTTATCGAAGGTGGAGGCGCGCGAAAGCGCTGCGATTAAGCCCGAAAGGATCACGAGGCAAGTCTATCTGAGCCACGTGGGAGCCCGCCGAACGCCGACGCAGCCCGCCGAACTGTGAGTTTGGCACCTTCCCGCGCCCGGCGAAGGTGCCAAACTCACAGTTCGGCGGAGGGGGTGGCGCCTTTAGGCGGTGTGGAACTTGAGCTGTGCGGCGACGAGGCCGTCGGAGGCGATGAGTTCGACCGCGTCGGCGGCATCCGACAACAGGTTGGGCAGCGCGGCCCGCTCGGTGGACGAGAAGTCCTTGAGCACGAAGTCGGCCGAGGGCTGCCGGCCGGGGGGACGCCCGATGCCGACCCGCACCCGGATGAAGTCGTTGGTGCCGGTGGCGGCGATGATGTCGCGCAGGCCATTGTGGCCGCCGTGGCCGCCGCCGAGCTTGAGCTTGACGGTGTCGTACGGGATGTCGAGGTCGTCGTGCACGACGATCAGCCGCGACGGCTCGAGCGAGTAGAAGCGCAGCAGCGCCGCGACCGGCCCGCCGGACACGTTCATGAACGTGTTCGGCTTGGCCAGGACGAGCCCCGGCCCGCCCGGGAAGCTGCGACCTTCGGCGACGGCCGAATTCGTGCGGTGGGTCTTGAAGTTCGCCGCCATGCGGTTGGCGAGCTCGGCCAAAACCATCTGGCCGACGTTGTGCCTGTTGCCGGCGTAGCCGGGCCCGGGGTTACCGAGCCCGACTACGAGCCAGAGATTCGCGTCCAGGGAAGTCCTCCGCCTTCGGCGAATCCAGTCGAGAATTATTCGGCGGACTCGGTGGACTCGCCGGCCTCGGACTCGGCGGCCGCGGCTTCGTGCTCTTCCTCGGCGATTTCGGCGGCTGCGGCATCCGCTGCCTCGATGCCCTCGTCGGTGCCACGCGGGGTGTGCACGTACACGACGAGCATGTCGGGGTCGGAGATGAGCGTCGCGCCCTTGGGCAGTGCAACGTCCTTGGCGTGGATCTGCGCGCCCTCTTCGAGGCCCTCGATCGAGACGACGACGTTCTGCGGGATGTGCGTGGCTTCGACCTCGAGCAGCAGGGAGTGGGTGTCGAAGTCGGCGATGGTGCCGGGGAACGACTCACCGTCGAGGTGCACGGGCACGTCAACCTGGACCTTCTCGCCCTTGCGGACGACGATCAGGTCGAGGTGCTCGATGATCTGGCGTACCGGGTCCTTCTGCACGTCCTTGACCAGGGTCAGCTGGCTCTTGCCGTTGATGTCCAGCTCGAGGATGGCGTTGGCGCGGCGCAGGATCAGCGCGATGTGGTGCGCGGGAAGGGAAACGTGCACCGGGGTGGTGCCGTGGCCGTAGATGACGGCGGGGATCTTGCCGAGAACCCGCAGCTTGCGGGCAGCGCCCTTGCCGAAGCTTTCGCGCAGCTCGGCTACGACCTTGTTGTCGGTGGTGGATTCTTTCGCCATGGTGTTACTCCTTGCGGACCTCTACAGCCCAGATTGTGTGTGTACTGGTTCAACTCGAACGCATAGCGCGTGAGGAAAGGCCGTAGGTCTCGTCCGCCGCGTCGATTACGGATGCCGCCCGCCCGGTTGCCCGGACATGCGAAATCCCTCGCCGAAGTTCAGCTGCCCAGTCTAGCAGGGTGCGGGGGCCGGGCGCCGCCTTGTCATCACGGGTCACGCCGTCGGCGCAGTCAGTAGGCTTGACGGGTCCCCCCACACCAGCCCAGGAGACCTCATGTCTGAAACTTCAACCGCAAACATCGGCGTCGTCGGACTGGCGGTGATGGGCTCGAACCTCGCCCGCAACCTCGCCAGCCGGGAGGGCAACACCGTCGCGGTGTACAACCGCTCCCCCGAACGCACCCGCCTGCTGACCGGGGAGCACCCCGAGGCCGGCTTCGTGGCATCCGAAACGATTGAAGACTTCGTCGCCTCGCTGCAGAAGCCGCGCACGGCGATCATCATGGTCCAGGCCGGCCGGGGCACGGATGCCGTGATCGAAGCGCTGACCGCCCTGTTCGAGCCCGGCGACATCATCGTCGACGGCGGCAACGCCGACTTCCACGACACCATCCGCCGGGAGAAGGCCGTCAGCGCGACCGGCGTGAACTTCGTCGGCGCCGGCATCTCCGGCGGCGAAGAGGGCGCCCTCAAGGGCCCGAGCATCATGCCCGGCGGATCGGTGGAGGCGTACAAGACCCTCGGCCCGATCCTCGAATCGATCGCCGCCGTCGTCGACGGCGTGCCCTGCGTCACCCACGTGGGCACGGATGGCGCCGGCCACTTCGTCAAGATGATCCACAACGGCATCGAATACGCCGACATGCAGCTCATCGCCGAGGCCTACGACCTGCTCCGCAAGGTGGGCGGGCACTCCCCCGCCGCCATCGCCGACGTGTTCACGGAGTGGAACTCGGGCGACCTCGAGAGCTACCTGATCGAGATCACCGCCGAGGTGCTCCGCCAGGTCGATGCTGCGACTGGCAAGCCGTTCGTCGACATCGTGCTCGACGAGGCCGGCTCGAAGGGCACCGGAGTCTGGACCGTGCAGAACGCGCTCGACCTCGGCGTGCCCGTCGGCGGGATCGCCGAGGCGGTCTTCGCCCGCGCCGTGTCGAGCCACCCGGAGCAGCGGGTCCCGTTCCGCGCGATCGTCGACGCCCGTCCGGAGATCGCCGTCGTCGGCCACACCTTCCAGGACGACGTGCGCCAGGCGCTCTACGCCTCCAAGGTCGTCGCCTACGCCCAGGGCTTCGACGCCATCATCGCCGGCGCCGAGAAGTACGGCTGGAACGTCGATAAGGGCGCCATCGCCACGATCTGGCGCGGCGGCTGCATCATTCGGGCCCAGTTCCTCAACCGCATCGTGGATGCCTACGCGAACGACCCGTCGATCCCGACGCTGCTCGTCGACCCGTACTTCGCCAAGGCCGTCGCCGACGGTGAGGCCGCCTGGCGCCGGATCGTCTCGACCGCCGCGCTGTCGGGCATCCCGGTTCCCGGGTTCGCCTCGGCGCTGAGTTACTTCGACTCGCTCGCCAGTGAGCGCCTGCCGGCCGCCCTCGTGCAGGGCCAGCGGGACTTCTTCGGCGCGCACACCTACAAGCGCGTCGACCGGCCGGGCACGTTCCACACCCTGTGGTCGGGCGACCGCTCCGAGGTCGAGTCGGCGGGTTCCTCGCACTAGGCGCCTCCCGCCCTCGCGTTTCCGCCGAGTTTGGCCGTTGCGGTCGAGTTTGCCTGGCGCGCCAGGCAAACTCGACCGGAAGTGGCAAGCTCGGCGGACGGAACCGGACGGAACCGGACGGAACCGGGCGGCGGGGCGGGTCAGCGGGCGCGGGCGAGGCGGACGGCTCGGGCGAACAGGCCGACGGCGAGCCAGGCGGCCGCGGCGAGCACGCCCTGCCACGGGAGCGTGACCGCGAGCAGCAGGCATCCGGCCACCCCCGCGTATTGGATCACCCGGGGCAGCCAGCGGTCCGCGGGGCGCTGCCGGAGCGCGCTCAGGTGCGCGATCGCGTAGTAGACGAGCACGGCGCAGGCCGAGAAGCCGACCAGTCGCGCCGGGTCCAGCAGCAGGATGCCGGCGATCGCGGCCAGCCCGAAGGTTGCCTCGGCCAGAATGGGCGCGTGCGTGCGCTCGGAGATCCGGCTGAGCGGGCCGGGCAGGTCGCGCTCCCTGGCCATCGCCAGCCCGGTTCGGCTGAGACCGGCGAGGATCCCGACCAGAGAGCCGAGGCAGGCGATCGCGGCCACCACGCGGGCGAGGCCGGTCCAGGGCTCGTCGCCGCCGAGCACGTCCGCCAGCGGCGAGGCGGACGTCGCGAGGACGGCCGGGCCGAGGATGGTCACGCAGAGCACCCCGATGACTGCGTAGATCACCAGCGTGATGCCCAGCGCGGTGATGATCGCCCGCGGCAGGGTGTGCCGGGGGGCCCGCACCTCTTCGCCGAGCGTCGCCATCCGGGCGTACCCGGCGAAGCAGAAGAAGAGCAGGCCGGCCGATTGCAGGATGCCGTACCAGCCGGCATCCGTCATCGTCGACAGGTCCAGGCTCGCCCCGGACAGGCTGCCGCCGAAGCCGATCGCCGCGAAGACGACGAGCAGGCCGCCGAGCACGGTGAACACGATCGCGGCGCTCACTCCGGCCGTGGTCCGGATGCCCGCCATGTTCACGGCGCAGAGCACGACCACCGCTGCCACCGCGACGGTGCGGGACTGTTCGGGCCAGAGGTAGCTGCCGGCGATGAGGGCGATCGCTCCGGCCGAGGCGGTCTTGCCGGCGAGGAAAAGCCAGCCGGCCGCGAACCCCCACCAGGGGCCGAGGGTGGCGCGGCCGAAGGCGTACGCGCCGCCCGACACCGGGTAGGCCATCGCGAGCTGCGCGGAGCTGAGGGCGTTGAGCGAGGCGATGACCCCGGCGATGACAAGCCCGATCAGGAGGCCCGTTCCGGCGGCCGCCGCGGCCGGCGCCCAGACGTAGAAGACGCCGGCGCCGATCATCGCGGCCAGGCCGACGATGATCGCGCGCCCGAGCCCGAGGTGGCGCTCCAGCGTGGTCATGACACCACCCTAACCAGCACGGGTGAGCTGCCGGCGACGCACACAGCAAGGCGGCATCCGGCATCTGGGATACTGGGACCGGAGCCTATGACCATGAGCAATGAGATCCCCGAACTCGCCGGCTACGAGCCGCACGACGCCTCGCGCCCGCTGCGCAGCCGCCGTACCCTGACGATGATGCGGATCGTGGTGGTGCTGGGCCTCGTGTCTCTCGTCGTGCCCGGCATCCTCACCACGCTGCAGGTCGCCGGCTCGACGGCCACCAACGCCTGCCTGGCGTCGGTCGACCGGTACCACCCGTTCGCCGAATCATCCGTGGCCCGCTTCGAGTTCGCCGGCGCCGGCGGTTTCGGCTGGCAGTGCTACGCCGTCGACGCGAACGAACGCGAGACGTTCGTGGAGCCGCTCGGCCTCATCCCGGCAGCCCCCTAGGCCCGCACCGGCACGCGCCGAGCCCGCCCCGAATCTTCGCCGAACTGTGAGTTTGGCACCTTCGTCGGGCTCGGGAAGGTGCCGAACTCACAGTTCGGCGGGAGGACGGGGAGCGTTTAGGCCGCGCCCTCGAAGAGCGAGGTGACGGAGCCTTCGTCGAAGACCTCGTGGATGGCGCGCGCCAGCAGCGGTGCGATCGGCAGCACCGTCAGCGTCGGGAAGCGCTTGTCTTCCGGAACCGGCAGGGTGTCGGTGACGACGACCGCGGAGATCGCCGAGTTCTGCAGCATCTCGATGGCCGGGTGGCTGAACACCGCGTGCGTGGCGGCGACGACAACGCCGATCGCTCCGGCTTCCCGCAGCGCCTCGGCGGCCTGCGCGATGGTGCGTCCGGTGTCGATCATGTCGTCGACGATCAGGCAGACGCGCCCCTCGACCTGGCCGACGATTTCGTGCACGGACACGCGGTTGGGCACCAGCGGGTCGCGGCGCTTGTGAATGATGGCCAGCGGCGCACCGAGCTTGTCGCTCCAGATGTCGGCCACGCGCACGCGGCCCATGTCGGGCGAGACGACGGTGAGCGTGGACGGGTCGAGCTTCTCACGGAAGTGTTCGAGCAGCACCGGCATGGCGAACAGGTGGTCGACCGGGCCGTCGAAGAAGCCCTGGATCTGCGCGGCGTGCAGGTCGACCGACATGATCCGGTCGGCGCCGGCGACCTTGAACAGGTCGGCGACGAGGCGGGCCGAGATCGGCTCGCGGCCGCGACCCTTCTTGTCCTGGCGCGAGTAAGGGTAGAACGGCGCGACCACGGTGATCCGCTTGGCCGAGGCCCGCTTGAGCGCGTCGACCATGATCAGCTGTTCCATCAGCCATTCGTTGATCGGCGCGGTGTGCGACTGGATGACGAACGCGTCGCTTCCGCGAACGCTCTCGTCGAACCGCGCGTAGATCTCACCGTTGGCGAAGGTGCGCGCATCCGTGTGCACGAGCTCCGAACCCAGCTCTTTGGCGATGTCAAGCGCGAGTTGAGGGTGCGCGCGCCCCGAAACCAGGACCAGTTTCTTCTCGCCTTTGGCTGTGATTCCGGGCACTTAGTCTCCGCTCGTTTCCGCGGCCTGCGCCGCGTCGGTTCCCGGACGGTTGGCCTGAACCCAGCCGTCCATGTTGCGCTGCGGAGCCACGCTGATGGCCAGGGACCCGGCCGCAACGTCCTTGCGGACGACAGTTCCGGCCCCCGTGTACGCTCCGTCACCAATCCTAATCGGCGCGACGAACACGTTGTGCGACCCGGTCCGCACGTGCGACCCGATTTCGGAGCGGTGCTTGTTCACGCCGTCGTAGTTGGCGAAGATCGTGCCGGCTCCGATGTTCGAGCCGACGCCGACCGTGGCGTCGCCGACGTAGCTGAGGTGGGGCACCTTGCTGCCCGCGCCGATGGTCGCGTTCTTCGTCTCGACGTACGCGCCGATCTTGCCGTCCGCGCCGAGCACGGTTCCCGGTCGCAGGTAGGAGAAGGGGCCGACGGATGCCCCGGCGCCGATGACCGCCTGGGTCGCGTCGGTGCGCTTCACCACCGCGTTCTCGCCCACTTCGCAGTCGCGGAGGGTGGTGTCCGGCCCGACCACGGCGCCGGTCGCGACGGAGGTCTCGCCCTCGATCTGCGTGCCGGGCAGGATCGTGACATCCGGTGCCAGCGTGGCCTTCATGTCGATCCAGGTGGTGGCGGGGTCCTGCACGGTCACGCCGGCGAGCTGCCAGCCCCGCACGATCAGCGCGTTGAGCTTCAGCGCGGCCTCGCTCAGCTGTGCGCGGTCGTTGATGCCGGCGACGAGCCAGGCCTCGGCGACGGCGACGGCGCTCACGTCGGAGCCGGCGCCCCGGAGCAGGCCGATCACGTCGGTGAGGTACTTCTCGCCCTGCACATTCTCGGTGGTGAGCAGCGCGAGCTGCTCGCGGAGAGCGGCCAGGCCGAACAGGTAGACGCCCGCGTTGATCTCGTCGACGGCGAGTTCCTCGGCGCTGGCGTCCTTCTGCTCGACGATGCGGTCGAAGTCGCCACGTTCGGAGCGGATGATCCGGCCGTAGCCGGTGGCGTCATCCGGGACCGCCGAAAGCACGGTGGCGGCGGCGGCGCTCGCGCGGTGCGCGCCGATGAAGGCGGCCAGCGTGTCGGCGTCGAGCAGCGGCACGTCGCCGTTGATGACGAGCACGTCACCCTCGAAATCGGCGGGGAGAACCTCGACGGCCTGTTCGACCGCTCGGCCGGTGCCGGGGATGTCGTCCTGGTCGACGACGAGGCTCTCGGGCAGCTCTTCGGTGATGACCTGGACGAGGCGGTCGCGTTCGTGGCGCACGACGGTGACGAGGTGCGCGGCGCCCAGGGCCTTCGCCGTGGCCAGCACGTGGCTGATCACGGGCATCCCGGCAAGCGGGTGCAGGAGTTTCGGCAGGCTGGATTTCATTCGCGCGCCCTGGCCCGCGGCCAGGACGATTACGGCGAGTCGATTATCGGTCATGTGTTGCCCCTTGGTCGTCTCGAGAACGGTCTTCGATCAGTGGATCGAACCGCTCCGCCGCCAGGACTCGAACCTGGACCTAACAGCTCCAAAGGCTGTCGTGCTGCCATTACACCACGGCGGAATGCACCGACCGGCGCCGGGCATCGCAGTCAAGTCTGCCAGATGTGCGCGTCGCCCGGCGCCGCGGCCGGATAATGGAGGGATGCCTGCGAATGACGAAGTCGACCGGATCGTGGACGCCTGGCTGCGCGAACGGCCCGACCTCGATTTCGCGCCCCTCCAGGTGCTCTCCCGGGTCGCCCGGCTCTCCAAGCACCTGGACCGCGCCCGCCGCACGGCGTTCTCCCGCTCCGAGCTCGAGTCGTGGGAATTCGACGTGCTCTCGGCCCTCCGCCGTGCCGGGGAGCCCTACGTGCTCAGCCCGAAGTCGCTGTTGCAGCAGACGCTCGTCTCCAGCGGAACGATGACGAACCGGATCGACCGGCTCGTCGACCGCGGCCTGGTCACCCGGCGCACCGACCCGAACGACGGCCGCGGCGTGCTCGTCGGGATGACGCCGGCCGGGCTCATCCGGGTGGATGCCGCGATCACCCGCCTCGTCGACGCCGAGGCGGAACTGCTCGACACGCTCTCCCCCGGCGACCAGGAACGCCTCGCCGGGCTGCTGCGCAAGCTCAGCCTCGACTTCGACTGAGGCGCCCTCCCGGCGGCCGACCCCGTCGAGACCCTCGCCGAACCGTGAGTTTGGCACCTTCGTGGGGCCCGGGAAGGTGCCAAACTCACAGTTCGGCGGAGGGGGGCGGCGGGATTAGCGGCGGAGAGCCTTGCGGGCCAGGGAGTTGCCGAGAAACTGCACGAGCTGCACGAGCACGATGATCAGCAGCACGGCCGCCCAGGTGACGACCGGGTTGAACTGCCGGTAGCCGTAGAGCAGCGCGAAGTTGCCGAGGCCGCCGCCGCCGACGTATCCGGCGACCGCCGACATGTCCACGAGCGCCACGAAGATGAAGGTGTAGCCGAGGATGAGCGGGCCGAGCGCCTCCGGGAGAAGCACCGTGAAGATGATCCGGATCGGTCCGGCGCCCACGCTCCGCGCCGCCTCGATCACGCCCGGCGTCACGGTAAGCAGGTTCTGCTCGACGATGCGGCCCATCGCGAAGGATGCCGCGAGCGAGATGGTGAAGATGATCGCGGCGTTGCCGATGCCCGTGCCCACCACGGCCCGGGCCAGCGGCTGCGCGGCGGCGAGGAAGATGATGAACGGGATCGGCCGGAAGATGTTCACGAGCAGGTTGAGCACGACGAACACCGAACGGTTTTCGAGGATGCTCCCGGCGCGGGTCAGGTAGAGCCCGAGGCCGACCAGGAGCCCGCCGAGGCCGCCGAAGAAGAGGGTGAGGCCGACGATGTACAGGGTCTCGGCCGCGGCCGTCCACAGCTCGGGCAGCAGGTCGATGAGTGAGTCCATGGTCAGCGCGCCTCCGTCACGGTCGTGAGCGAGCGGATGCGGCCGAGCGCCGCGTCGATCGCCGCGTCATCCGGAGCGGTCAGGGAGAGCGTGAGGTGCCCGAACGGCCGGCCCTGAATCTCGTTGATGCCGCCGTAGATCACTTCGAAGGCCACCCCGGCACCGGCGAGTTCGCCGAACACCTGTGCCTGGTCGACCGAGCTGTCGCGGAAGGCCAGCGTCACGATCCGTCCGGCGTGCCGGGCGCGCAGCACCTCGAGCTCGGCCGCCGACGGGACCCCCTTGACCACGGTGGAGACGAACGATGCGGATGCCGCCTGCTGCGGGTTCGAGAACACGTCGAACACGTCACCGCGTTCGATCACACTCCCCCGGTCCATCACCGCGACCTTCGTCGCGAGGGTCTGGATGACATCCATTTCGTGGGTGATCACGATGATCGTCACCCCGAATTCCCGGTTGACGCGTTTGAGGAGCGCGAGCACCTCCTGGGTCGTCTCCGGGTCGAGCGCGCTCGTTGCCTCGTCGGCCAGCAGGATGCTCGGCTGGGTGGCCAGCGCCCTGGCGATCCCGACCCGCTGCTTCTGGCCGCCGGAAAGCTGGTCGGGGTAGGCGCCCGCCTTGTCGGCGAGGCCGACGAAGTCGAGCATCTCGGCGACGCGGGCGGTGCGCGACTCCTTCGAGTGGCCGGCCACCTCGAGCGGGTAGGCCACGTTGCGGGCGACGGTGCGGGAGCCGAGCAGGTTGAACTGCTGGAAGATCATGCCGATGTCCAGGCGCACCGGGCGCAGCTCACGCTCGGGCAGCCCGGCGATGTCCCGGCCGTTGACCAGGATCTGCCCCGCGGTGGAGCGTTCGAGCGCATTCACCAGCCGCACGAGGGTGCTCTTGCCGGCCCCGGAGTAGCCGATGATGCCGTAGACGTCCCCCGCTTCGACCTCGAGGCTGACGTTGTCGATGGCGACCACGGGGGCGCCGCCCTTGACCGTCGCCGGATAGATCTTGCTGACATCGCGCAGCTCGACAACGGCCATGGGGGCTCCTCGGGTGTTCTGTGGGGGACGGGACGGCGGCGGCGCTACTTCTGCGCGGCCGTGTCCTTCTCGACCTTGGCGAGCGAGGACTCCAGGTCGGCGACCGGCGTCGTGACCAGCACTCCGGACCCGCCGGAGACCTCGAGCACGCCATCCGTGACCTTCTTGCTCGTCTGGTAGATCTCGACGAGCTTCTGGTAGGTGGCGTTGTCCTTGTCCTCGGCGCGGGCCGCGAACACGTTCACGTACGGCAGCGCGTTCGGGTCGGCCGGGTCGTCCTGGGCGAGCGCGTCGTCGAGGGACAGGCCGGCCTTGGCGACGAAGTCGTTGTTGATCACGGCGGCCGCGACATCCGGCAGCGAGGTCGCGGTGAGCGAGGCCTCGAGCGCCTTCACGGTGACCTTCGACTTCGACTCGTCGATGTCGTCGAGGGTGGAGAAGATGCTGCCGCCGTCGCTGAGCGTGATCAGCTTCGCCGACTGCAGCACGAGCAGGGCGCGGGCGAGGTTGCTGGCGTCGTTCGGGACGGCGACGGTGTCACCCTTGCGGATGTCGGCGAGGTCGTCGTGCTTGGTCGAGTACAGGCCGAGCGGGTAGATCGCGGTGGCGCCGATCGGGGCGAGGTCCTGCTTGCTCGCTACGTTGTATTCGGCGAGGTAGACGATGTGCTGGAACTGGTTCAGGTCGATCTCGCCGGCGGCCAGTGCCGGGTTCGGCTGCGCGTAGTCGGCGAAGTCGACGATGTCGACCTCGATGCCCTCGGCCGCGGCGGCCTCGGTGTAGTCGGCCCAGTACGGGTCGCTCGCACCGACGACGCCGATGGTGACGACGTCATCCCCAGCACCGGCTCCACCGGCGCAGCCGGCGAGCAGTGCGACCAGTGGTACGACCGCCAGGGCGGCCAGCAATGTCTTCTTCACGTTATGTATCCCCTTCGCTGAGTGTGCAGGAGCCCGGCGAATGCGGGCACAGCGAAACCACGAGGCAAAACGGTGGGGGGCTGTGCCGCGACGTCGCTGGGCACTCTTCTACGCTAACGAAGGATCCTGCTTGGCGTGGTCGCCCACGACACACGCCGTCACAGGACGTGCGAAATCAGCTCCCGACGAGCTCCGAAAGTTCGAGCCAGCGCGTTTCCAGGCCGACCACGGTGTCTTCCAGCTGCGACAGCTCGGCCGACAGTGCGCCGAGGCCGGTGTAATCCGACTGGTCGTGTGCGGCCAGCGATTCGTGCAGCGAGACGATCCGGTCCTGGGTCTTGACGACCTTCCGGCCGGTCGAGGCGAGTTCCTTCTGCGCGTTGCGGAGTTCGGCGCCGCCGACGGCGAGCTTGCCCTTCTGCCCGGGGCCGGATGCCTCGGTCGGCGAACCGACGGAACCGCCGGACGCGCCGGAGATCTGCTTCTTGCGCAGCTCCAGGTACTGGTCGACGCCGCCGGGCAGGTGGCGGAAGGCGCCATCCGTCACGGCGTACTGGTTGTCGGTGACGCGCTCGATCAGGTACCGGTCGTGCGAGACGACGAGCAGGGTGCCGGGGAAGGAGTCGAGCAGGTCTTCCATCGCGGCGAGCATGTCGGTGTCGAGGTCGTTTGTGGGCTCGTCGAGGATGAGCACATTCGGTTCGTCGAGCACGATCAGCAGCAGCTGCAGGCGGCGCTTCTGGCCGCCGGAGAGGTCCTTGACCTTCGTGGTCAGCTGGGCGCTCATGAAGCCCATCCGCTCGAGCATCTGCCCGGGGGTGATCTCCTTGCCGCCGGCGATGTACGACGTCTTCTGGCGGCCGATGACCTCGCTCACCCGGTCGTTCTGGATGTCGTCGAGCTCGAACAGCTGCTGGGTGAGCACGGCGACCTTGATGGTCTTGCCGCGCTTGACCGTGCCGCTGGTGGGCAGCAGGGTGCCGGCGACGAGGTTCAGCAGCGTGGACTTGCCGGCGCCGTTGACGCCCATGATGCCGGTGCGCTCGCCCGGAGCGATGCGCCAGGTGATGTCGTTGAGCACGGTCTTGTTCTCGAACTTGACGGTGACGTCGAGCAGGTCGACGACATCCTTGCCGAGGCGCTGCATGGCCATCGACTGCATCGAGACCGTGTCGCGGGGCGGCGGCTCGTTTTCGATCAGCACGTTGGCCGCGTCGATGCGGAACTTGGGCTTGGCGGTGCGGGCCGGGGCTCCGCGGCGCAGCCAGGCGAGTTCCTTCTTCATCAGGTTCTGGCGTTTGGATTCGGACGCGGCGCTCATCCGGTCGCGTTCGACGCGCTGCAGGATGTACGCGGCGTAGCCCCCCTCGAACGGCTCGATGATGCGGTCGTGCACCTCCCAGGTCTGGTTGCAGACCTCGTCGAGGAACCACCGGTCGTGAGTGACGACCACGAGGCCGCCCGAGTTCGTCGCCCAGCGGTTCTTCAGGTGCCCGGCGAGCCAGGAGATGCCCTCCACGTCGAGGTGGTTGGTGGGCTCGTCGAGGAAGATCACGTCGTGGTCGCCGATGAGCACGGCGGCGAGGGCCACCCGGCGGCGCTGGCCACCGGAGAGGTCGTCGACGAGCGCTTCCCAGGGGATGTCCCGCACGAGGCCGCCGATGACGTCGCGCACCTTGGAGTCGCCGGCCCAGACGTGCTCTTCGATGCCGCCGACGATGGTGTGGCCCACGGTCTGGCCGGAGGCCAGCTCGTCGGCCTGGTCGAGGATGCCGATGGTCACCCCGCGCCGACGCGTCACGCGTCCGGAGTCGGGTTCCATCCGTCCGGCGAGCAGGTTGAGCAGCGTTGACTTGCCGTCGCCGTTGCGGCCGACGACGCCGATCCGGTCGCCTTCGTTGAGGCCGGCGGTGACGCTGTCAAAGATGACGCGGGTGGGGAATTCGAGGTGCAGGGCTTCAGCCCCGAGCAAATGTGCCATAAGTGATTCAATCTTACCGGCCCTGCCTGAGAGCTTCTCCCTCCCGCGAAACCGCAGTTGTGCGCGCTAAAACCCGCGAATAACGCGCACAATTGCGGTTTCGCGGGGAGTCAGTCGTGGACGAGGCGGGCGCCGTGCACGGGGCCGGTTGCCCGCACGACGTTCAGGCGGGAGGCGCTCAGCGCCACCTGGAGTTCGAGCGCGCTGTCGGAATCTGCGACGAGGAAGGCGACGGTCGGGCCGGAGCCGGAGATGATCCCGGCGAGGGCGCCGTTCGCCTCGCCGAGCTCGAGGACCTTGCCGAGGCCGGGCGCGAGGTGCAGGGCGGGCGCCTGCAGGTCGCTGTGGAGGGACTCGGCGAGCATCCGCGGGTCGCCGGCCCGCAGCGCCTGAAGCACGTTCGCATCGACGGTGGGCTGGTGTTCGGCGGGAAAGATGTCCTGCGCGTGGCGGTCCCGGTGGCGGTCGAGTTCGCTGTAGACGCCGGGTGTCGACATGCCGAATTCGGCGAGGGCGAGCACCCACTGGAAGTGCCCCTTGGCCAGGGCCGGGCTGAGCTGGTCGCCGCGGCCGGTGCCGATGGCGGTGCCGCCGGTGAACGCGAAGGGAACATCGGCCCCGAGCTTGGCGGCGAGGGCGAGCAGCTCCTCTTTCGTCAGCTCGGTGCCCCAGAGCGCGTCGCAGGCGAGGAGGGTTGCGGCGGCGTCTGCCGATCCGCCGCCCATGCCGCCGGCGATCGGGACGTGCTTCTCGATCTCCAGGCGCACTCCCCCGCGGAAACCTGTCTTGCGAGCGAGCAGGCGGGCCGCCTTGATCGCCAGGTTGGTGCCGTCGGTGGCAAGGCCCGAGGTGTCGATCGGTCCGTTGAATTCGACCGAGAAGTCGTCGGCAGGATAGGCGCGTACGTCTTCATAGAGCGAGACCGACTGGTAGGCGGTGGCGACGTCGTGGTATCCGTCTTCCATGACCTTGCCGACCTTGAGGAAGACATTGATCTTGCCCGGCGCTCTCGCGTGCACGACCTGGGATGCCCCCGCGATGCTCATGCTCCTAACCTAGCCCAGCCCGCGCGCGGCTCCCGACGAGGCGGTGGCCAGCCACTGCTGCATCGTCGCCTTCGCCGGGGCGAGCGCCGCGGCATCCGCGAGTCGCTGGTGAGTCAGGGAAACGGATGTCCGGCCCGCGTTCGTGGGATTGGCCGTGGCCAGCAGGGACACGTTCTGCGGCAGCGCCCACCGGGCGGTCTGGTAGCGCGCGGCGCGGCTCTCGCTCGCCGGCCGGCCGAGGCTCGCGCTCACCGCACCGATGACGGCGTCGAGGGCGGCCTCCTGCTCGAGCGGGAACGTCCTCGACGCGCTCACCTCGAAGGTGCCGTCGGCGCGCTGCCCGGGCGCCCGCCGGCCCCGCGCCTGTTCGAAGCCGACGGTCACCGCCTGGCTCCACCAGCCGGGAACGCCCTGCTCGTCGTGCAGCCAGCGGGCGATCTGCGGATGCGTCCACTCGGCGGCCCCGGCCGCGTCGAGCAGTTCGAACCAGTCGGCCCCGGCCTTGCCGGTGGCGGCCGCCATCGCCTCGTCGCTCATCCCGGAGGCCGCGACGCTGCCGGCGGTCGGGGCTGTCGGGGCGGTCGGGGCTGTCGGACATGGCCCCAGACTAGGGCGTCGCGCGGGCGATCGCGAGGAAGTCGTTCACGGTCAGCTGCTCGCCGCGCGCGGTCGGGTCGATGCCGGCCGCGGTGATCCGCTGCGAGGCCGTCGCCGAGTCGCCGAACCGGACGGAGAGGGACTGGCGCAGCATCTTGCGCCGCTGCTGGAACGCGGCGTCGACGAGGGCGAAGGTGGCCAGGCGCAGCTTTTCGGACTCCAGCGGTTCGTCCCGGCGTTCGAACGCGACGAGGATCGAGTCCACGTTCGGGACCGGCCAGAACACCTGGCGGCTCACCTTGCCGGCGGTGCGGAACGCGCCGTACCAGGCGGCCTTGACGCTGGGGCTGCCGTAGACCTTGGACCCGGGCGGGGCGGCGAGGCGTTCGCCGACCTCGGCCTGCACCATGACCAGGCCGGCCCGGATGGACGGGAAGTGCTCGAGCAGGTGCAGCAGCACGGGCACGGAGACGTTGTAGGGCAGGTTCGCGACGAGCCGGGTCGGTTCGCCGGGGATGGCCAGGATGCGCATCGCGTCGTCCCGGATGACCGTGAGCGGCGAGCCCGGCTGCATCAGTTCGACCGTGAGGGGAAGCTGCTCGGCCAGTCGGGCGTCGATCTCGACGGCGACCACGCGGGCGCCGGTTTCGAGCAGCCCGAGGGTGAGCGAGCCCAGCCCCGGGCCGACCTCGACGACGGTGTCGTCGGCTGTGATACCGGCGACCTTGACGATCCGGCGCACGGTGTTGCCGTCGATGACGAAGTTCTGGCCGAGCTTCTTGGTCGGGTTCACGCCGAGCATCTCGGCGAGGTCGCGGATCTCGGACGGGCCGAGCAGCGTCCGGGCCGGCGGACCGGCGGGCGCGGGCTGCGTGGTCTCGGACTCAGCAGACGCGGGCTCAGCGGACGCGGGCTCAGCGGACGCGGGCTCAGCGGACGCGGGCTCAGCGGACGCGGGCTCCGGCTGGGCGACGTGGCGCCCGTGGCCGCCCTCCCGCCCGGGTTCCGGACGGGTTTCCGGCTCGTCTCCGGCCGGCAAGCCGTGCCGGGGCTCGCTCATGCGAGTCCGCCGACGGGGCCGGCGTCGCCGCGCGGGAGGTCATGCGGCGCGGTCACCGGTTCGGCATCCCAGCGTCCGTAGACCAGTTCGGTGTTGGAGGCGATTTGGGCGGCGAGCAGGGAGACATCGGTTTCGAGGTGGGCGGCCATCGCGCGCAGCGTGTGCGGCAGCAGGTAGGGGGCGTTCGGGCGGCCTCGGAAGGGTTCGGGGGTGAGGAACGGGGCATCCGTCTCGGCGAGCAGGAGCTGGCGGGGCGCGACCGCGAGCGCCTCGCGCAGGTCGCCCGCGCTCTTGAAGGTGACCGTGCCGGCGAAGGACATGTACCAGCCGTTCTCGGTGCAGATGCGTGCCATCTCGGCGTCGCCGGAGAAGCAGTGGAAGACGGTGCGTTCGGGGGCGCCGACCCGCAGCAGGGTCGCGATGACCTCGGCGTGGGCGTCGCGGTCGTGGATCTGCAGCGCCAGGTTGTGCCGCTTCGCGATTTCGATGTGGGCCTCGAACGAGCGGTATTGCGCCGCACGGCCCTCGGGGCCGGTGCGGAAGAAGTCCAGCCCGGTCTCGCCGACCGCCACGACGCGGGGGCGGGATGCCAGTTCGTCGATTTCGGCGATCGCGTCGTCGAGCGTGCCGGCGGCATCGTAGGCGGGGGTCTCGTTCGGGTGGATGGCGACGGCGGCGAGCATCCGCGGTTCGTGCAGCGCCGTCTCGGCCGACCAGCGCGAGGTTTCCAGGTCGCCGCCGACCTGGATGACGCCGCGCACGCCGACGCTGGAAGCCCGGTCGAGGTGTTCCCTGAAGTCGATCGAGTTCTCGCCGTCGGCGATTTCGAGGTGGGTGTGGTTGTCGTAGACGCCCACGACGAGCGGCTCGGGCAGCGGCGGGTAGCTCAGGTCGCGCCCCTTCGTCTGCTCGCGCCGGCGCACATGGGCGGCCGGATCGGCGTTAGCCAACCGTGGCCTCGATGCGCGGGAAGAGTGCCTCGAGCGCAGACACGTGGGTGCCGCCGGTCCACTCCCAGGCCTGGTCGATGCGCTGGTCCGCGACCTCGCCGTCGCCGCCGAGGGCGGTCCAGAGCTTCGCGGTGGCCTGCGGCACGACCGGCGAGAGCAGCACGGCCAGGGTGCCGAGGCCTCGAACGGCGGTGAAGAGCACGGCGTCGAGCCGGTCCCGCTGGGCGGGGTCCTTGGCGAGGGCCCACGGTTCCTGGCTGGTGATGTATCCGTTGAGCTCGTCGACGAGTTCCCAGACCGCGGCGATGGCCTCGTGGATGGCGAGCCGGTCGATGGCCCCCATCGCGGCGGCCGTCGCCCGCCGCTCGGTGCCGCGGATCAGCTCGTCGGCCTGGCTGAACTCGCCGGCCGTGGGGATCTCTCCGTCGCAGTAGCGCACGACCATGGCGATCACCCGGGAGGCGAGGTTGCCGAATCCGTTGGCCAGTTCCGACTGGTACCGGGCGGAGAGGTCCTCCCAGGAGAAGGAGCCGTCCTGTCCGAAGCTGATGGCGCGCATGAAGTAGTAGCGGAACGCGTCCGAGCCGAAGGTTTCGGTGATCTGGCTCGGCGCGATGCCGGTGAGCTTGGACTTGCTCATCTTCTCGCCGCCCACGAGCAGCCAGCCGTGGCCGAAGACCTGGGTGGGCACGGGGAGTCCGGCGGCGAGCAGCATGGCCGGCCAGATGACGGCGTGGAAGCGGAGGATGTCCTTGCCCACGACGTGCGTGGCTGGCCAGCGGCGGGCGAACTCCTCGTCGTCCTGGCCGTAGCCGACGGCGGTGATGTAGTTCAGCAGCGCGTCGAACCAGACGTAGACGACGTGGCTCTCGTCCCACGGCACCTTGATGCCCCAGTCGAAGCTGGAACGGGAGATCGACAGGTCGGAGAGGCCCTGCTTGACGAAGGAGATGACCTCGTTGCGCGCGGATTCGGGCTGCACGAAGTTCGGGTTGCTCTCGTACAGGTCGAGCAGCGGCTGGGTGAAGGTGCTCATCCGGAAGAAGTAGTTCTTCTCGTGCAGCAGTTCGACCGGCTTCGAGTGGATGGCGCACACCGGCTGACCGGCGAACTCGCCGGTGCCGTCGACCAGGTCGCTGGGCTGCTTGTACTCCTCGCAGCCGACGCAGTAGTAGCCCTCGTACTCGCCGGTATAGATGTGTCCGGCGTCGAAGAGGTGCTGCAGGAACTTCTGCGCGTTCACCTCGTGGCGCACGTCCGTGGTGCGGATGAAATCGTCGTTGGCGATGTCCACGGTCTTCAGCAACGGCTTCCAGGCTGTTTCCACGAGGCGGTCCGCCCAGGCCTTGGGCGTGACGCCGTTAGCCGTTGCGGTGCGCAGGATTTTCTGCCCGTGCTCGTCGGTGCCGGTGAGCAGCCAGGTGTCGTCACCGGACTGGCGGTGCCAGCGCGCGAGCACATCGGCGGCCACTTCCGTGTACGCGTGTCCGATGTGTGGGACATCATTCACGTAGAAAATGGGCGTGGTGATGTAAAAGGAAGAGCCGTCGGACATGCTGACATTCTACGGGGAGCAGCGGATGCCGCCGGGCGTGTTACTCCGCGAGATCCCGATCGGGGTCCGTCGGGACGGAGCGATCCGGGGGATGGCCCTGGTGATGCGGGTGCCCGAAGACCGGCGGGAGCACCTCGTGGGCCGGCGGCGCCGGCTCCCGGTCGGGGCGGTCCCTGGTCGCCTCGCTCTCCCTCACATCGATGCTGTGAACCTTCTGGTGCGGGTAGCCCACCGGGTGCAGGCTGAGCACGATCTTGCCGTGGGCATGGCCGACCTCCAGTTCGCGGTAGGCATCCTGCACCTCGTCGAAGGGGTAGATCGCGGCCACCGGGACGACGACCTGCCGGTCCGCGACCAGGTCGGCGACTTTCGCCAGCACGGCCATGTCGTCCTCGTTGGCCGAGTCGACGGTAGCGATCGCGTCGTAGCCGCGGTGGTCGAGCTCGGCGTCGACACCGTCCGGCGCGATCCGGGCCAGTCGCTCCTCGAGGCCCGGGCCGTACTGCACCGGGATGACGCCCAGCTGCCGGAGATGGTCGAAGCTTTCCGGGCTGGCCGTGCCGATCACGGTCGCGCCGCGGAGCTTCGCGAGTTGGGCGGCGATCCCGCCCACGCCCCCGGCAGCGGCGTGCACGAGCACGGTGGAGCCCGGCTGCGGGTTCGCCGCCTGCACGGCGTGCCAGGCGGTGACCGCCGCTGTGTACAGGCTGCCGGCCACCTCCCAGGAGAGCCGTTCGGGCTTGGGGATGATGGCGGCCACGGGCACCCGGACAAAACTGGCCTGTGCCCCGCGGACGGTGTGCCCGAGCACGGCATCGCCGACCCGCCAGCGCGGGCCTGCTCCGGCCCGGTCCTGTGCGACTTCGGGGTGAGGGCCGACGCCGGCGATCAGGCCGGCGAAGTCGCTTCCCTGCCCCGCAGGAAACCTAGCGGGCCACTTCGTCTGCAAGCGGCCTTCCCGAATGCTGGTCTCCACGGGATTGAGCCCCGCTGCTACAACCCCGACCACCACTTCGCCGGCACCCGGCACGGGGACGTCGGTCCGGACAACGTCCAGAACCTCCGGTCCGCCGTAGCGGGAAAATCTCACGGATCGGGCCTCGGCAACGTCTTCCCCGGCATCACTATCACTGTGTTCGTGCGCCACTGACCCTCACCCCATTAGCTGTTTCTTAGCAGTGTTAACGGTTGGGGAGGGTCGGGTATTCCGCGTTGCGGGAGGGCGCGGGGGTCTTCCGGGTGAGCGCCGCCTCGTACAGGTCGCGCTTGCCCAGGCCGGATGCCGCGGACACGTCGGCGGCGGCATCCTTGAGCCGGGCGCCGGCCGCGACCAGGGCGTGGACCTCGGCCACGCCGGTCTCCAGGTCGAGGACCCGGGCCGGGGCGCCCGCGACGACGATGCAGATTTCGCCCTTGACGCCCGCCGCCGCCCACTCGGCGAGCTCGGCGGCGGTTCCCCGCTTGACCTCTTCGAAGAACTTGGTGAGCTCGCGGCAGACGACGACGCGGCGATCGGCGCCGAGCGTGGCCTGGAGGTCGGTCAGCGACGCGGCCAGCCGCTTCGCCGACTCGAAGAACACCATGGTACGCCGCTCGGCGGCGAGTTCGCGCAGGGCTCCGACGCGTTCGCCGTGTTTGCGAGGCAGGAACCCCTCGAAGGTGAACCGGTCGGTGGGCAGGCCGGAGACGGCCAGGGCGGTGAGCACGGCGGAGGGACCGGGCAGGGCCGTGACGGTGACGCCGGCCTGGGCCGCGGCATCCACCAGGTGGAAGCCGGGATCGGACACGGTGGGCATCCCCGCGTCGCTGAGCACGAGGATGTCGGTGTCCCGGGCGAGCTCGACGAGTTCGGCCGCCTTGCCGCGCTCGTTGTGGTCGTGCAGGCTGATCAGCTTCGGCCGGTTCTCGATGCCGAGCGCCTTGAGCAGGTGCACGGTGACCCGGGTGTCCTCCGACGCGATGACCGTCGTGGTACTGAGGGCCTCGACCAGGCGCGTGGTCACGTCCCCGAGGTTTCCGATGGGCGTGGCGGCGAGGATGATCATGGTCCCATTCTCTCAGCCTCCGGTCACCCGTGCGGCCGATCACTACGATGGTCAGGTGCTCGCTACTAGCCGCTGGTTCCGCTGGGCCGGGCCCCTCGCCGTCCTCGTTCTGGCGGCTATCCTGCGACTCTGGAACCTGGGACACCCTCGCGAGCTCGTCTTCGACGAGACCTTCTACGTGAAGGATGCCTGGACGCTGTTCAACAACGGCTACGAGTCGACCTGGCCGGACAAGGCCGACGCCCTCTTCGCCGCCGGGCAGGCGAACATCTTCCTCTCGGATCCGTCCTTCGTCGTGCATCCGCCGCTGGGCAAATGGCTGATCGCCCTCGGCATGGCCTTCTGGGGCGCCGACAGCAGCTGGGGCTGGCGCATCGTGACCGCCCTGATCGGCGTGCTCGCGGTCGCCGTGCTGATGCTGATCGCCCGCCGGCTCTTCGGCTCCACCGTGCTGATGCTGATCGCCGGGTTCCTCCTCGCCATCGACGGGCACGCGATCGTGATGTCGCGGGTCGCACTGCTGGACAACTCGGTGATGTTCTTCGCGCTGCTCGGCTTCGGCGCGGTGTTGCTCGACCGGGACTGGCACGCGGCCCGGCTGGCAGCCTCGCTGGCCCGGCGCCGGGACGCCGGCGTCGAACCGGCGTGGGGCCCGACGCTGTGGTGGCGGCCGTGGCTGCTCGCCGCCGGCCTCGCGTTCGGCCTGACCAGCTCGGTCAAGTGGTCGGGCTTCTACTTCCTCGCCGCATTCGGCGTCTACGTCGTGGTCGTCGACGCCCTCGCCCGCCGCCCGGCCGGGGTGCCGTTCTGGCTGAGCGCGGCCCTGCTCAAGCAGGCCCCGGCGAATTTCCTGCTGCTGGTCCCGGTCGCGGCCGCCACGTTCCTCGCATCCTGGACCGGCTGGTTCGTCACCCGGGGCGGCTACTACCGGGACTGGGCGGAAACCGCGGGGGCGGCGTGGACGGGCGCGTTCTCGTGGGTGCCGCTCCCCCTGCAGAGCTTCTGGCATTACCAGGTGGCCGCGTACGGCTACCACGTGAATGTCGAAACGCCCCATCCCTACCAGGCGAACCCGCTCACCTGGCTGTTCATGATCCGGCCGACGAGCATGTACTTCCGTTCGTCGTCCGTCGGCGAGAACGGCTGCGGGTTCACCAGCTGCGCCGAGGCGATCACGGGAATCGGCAATCCGATCATCTGGTGGGCGGCGACCCTTGCCGCGTTCTACCTGGTCTACCGGCTGGCCCGGTACCGGCAGTGGCGGGTCGGCCTCATCCTGACCGGCCTGGCCGCCGGGTACCTGCCCTGGCTGATGTACCTGAACCGCACGGTTTTCCAGTTCTACACGATCGCGTTCGAGCCGTACCTGATCCTCGGGCTGACCTTCGTGATCGGGCTGCTGCTGGGCGAGCCGCGCGGTTCGGACGGGGCGCCGGTGGCGGACGAGGAGCGGGCCGCACGGCGACGGTTGGCGGGCATCCGGGTCGTGGTGATCTTCCTCGCCATGGCGGCGCTGGTGAGCGCCTTTTTCTACCCGCTCTGGACCGGAATGCAGACCCCGTTCCTGTTCTGGCAGCTGCATATCTGGCTCCCGAGCTGGCGCTGATCCTGCCCCCTGTTCCACGGGGACATATGCCGCCTCGGGCATATAGCGACTGGGAATCCAGTGTGAGTTCCCCCGGTTTCGGGGGGTGGCTCGCGTAGAATGATCGGTATCTGTTCTGCGAGTAATTGCTCAATCCGCGGCTGGGAAGTCAAGAAACAAACAAAGGCCCTATGTCGGAAGCAATTGCCGCACCTACGGTGCGCATCCTCAAGACCCGCCGGGGTGGCGATTCGAAGAACCCCACCACCGAGTATTCGTCGCTGCTGCACACCGTGCGCAACCTCGGGCTGCTGAAGCGGGCCACCGGTTTCTACTGGCTGGTCTTCTCGATCCTCATGGTCGCGCTCGGCGGAGCCATCACCGGTTTCGTCCTGCTCGGCGACAGTTGGTTCCAGCTGATCATCGCCGGCGTGCTCGGCATCATCCTCACCCAGTTCGCGTTCCTGGCCCATGAGGCCTCGCACCGCCAGGTGTTCGAATCCGGCCCCGCGAATGACCGCGCCGGCCGCATCCTCGCGAACCTCTTCGTCGGCATCAGCTACGCCTGGTGGATGAACAAGCACAGCCGCCACCACGCGCAGCCCAACGTGATCGGCAAGGACCCGGACATCGATCCGGACGTGATCGTCTTCCGCGAGGAAGACGCCGCGAAGGTCAACTGGATCACCTCGTTCCTCACCCGCAAGCAGGGTTACGCGTTCTTCCCGCTGCTGATGCTCGAGGGCATCAACCTGCACATCCACGGCTTCAAGACGGTCTTCGGCCGCAAGAAGGTCGACAAGCGCTGGCTCGAGATCTCGATGCTCACCACCCGCATCGTGGCCTACGTCGCCGTGATCTTCTACTTCCTGCCGCTCGGCATGGCGTTCGCCTTCATCGGCGTGCAGCTGGCCGTGTTCGGCGTGTACATGGGCGCCTCGTTCGCGCCCAACCACAAGGGCATGCCGATGCTGCCGCACGACAGCAAGGTCGACTTCCTGCGTCGCCAGGTGCTCACCTCGCGCAACATCCGCGGCGGCACCGTCATGGACACGTTCATGGGCGGGCTCAACTACCAGGTCGAGCACCACCTGTTCCCGAACATGGCCAGGCCGCACCTCCGCAAGGCGCAGGAAATCACCAAGGAATACTGCGAATCGCACAACATCCTCTACACGGAGACGTCGATCCTCGAGTCCTACGGCATCGTCATTCGCTACCTCAACAAGGTCGGCCTGGCGGCACGCGACCCGTTCGACTGCCCGATGGTCGCCCGGTTCCACCACCGCTAGAACGGCATCCGGCGCCGTACCCGGTGCCCGAGCGAGTCAGGCCGTTTCCCTCCGGGGAGGCGGCCTTTCTCGTTGGCACGCCCACGCCCACGCCCACATCCATCGAGCAGTGTGGCTGAGATGCGGAGAAAGTACCTTTATTCGCGAATTGAAGGTGCTTTGTCCGCAACTCAACGTGGAAGCCGTTGTCATCCCGCGCGTGGGCGGGCCGTGTCAGCGGTGGGTGAGCCAGCCACCGGCGCCGGGGTTCGGCAGCCGGGACAGCGCGAATCGGGCCGGGGCGGGGCCTGCGCCCGTGGCGATGTCGGCGAGGATCCGCCCGACCGACGGGGTGAACTTGAAGCCGTGCCCGCTGAAGCCGGCGCCGACGACGACCGGCCCGACCCGGTCGAGCACGAAGTCCTCGTCGGCGGTGGTCGTGTACGTGCAGCTGACCGGCTCGAGCGCGTCGGGGTCGGCGCCGGGCAGCCAGTCGCGCACATACCGCTGCAGCGCGGCCAGCTGCACCGGTTCGGGGGTGAAGCTGCGGGCATCCGGATCGGTGACCGGGCCGACGCCGTGCCAGCCGGCCTTGACTCCCTGGCCCGGCGTGTACATGCCGTAGACCGGCGAATACCAGTGGTCGTAGCGCGGGTCGGCGGGGTCGAACGCGTGGTTGAAGCCCGGCCAGTTCACGGCTGCACGCTCTGCGGCATCCGGCGCGGTGTCGCGCAGCGCGAAATGCGCGGGCTGCTCCTGCGTGACGACGAGGCGCGGCACGGGCAGCACGCCGGCGAGTAGTCCGGTGGTCCAGGCGCCGACCGTGACGACGGCCCGGCGGGCATCGACGACGCCGGTCTCGGTGGTGACGCGCACATGGTCGTCGCCGAGCACCTCGAGGCGCAGGGCGCGGGTGCCGTGACGGATCTCGGCGCCCGCGGCGACGGCGGCGGCCTGCAGGGCGGCCACTGCGGCATCCGCGTTCAACCGGCCGGCATCGGGGGTGTGCAGCACCCGCCCGTCGAAACGGATGCCCGGCCAGCGTTCCCCCGCGGCCTCCGGCGCCAGGAACTCGGCCCCGAGCCCGACCGCGTGCAGCGCGTCGGCGACGGCATCGAAGCTCGGGTTGGGGCCGTGGTTCACGATGCCGACCTGCTCGAGCAGCCGGGACCCGGTCTCGGACTCGAGGCCGCGCCAGAGCGGCAGGGCCTCGGCGAGCATCGCGACATAGGTCGGTTCGGCGTAGGCCGTGTTGAAATTGCGGGACGCGCCGTGTGAGGCCCCGTTGGCGTGCCCCGGCTCGAAGCGCTCCAGCAGCAACACCGAGCGTCCCCGGCGGGCGAGCTGCCAGGCGGTCGCCGAGCCCATCGCCCCGCCGCCGATCACGACCGTTTCCACTTCGTGCGCCATGGGAACATCCTGCCGCATGACGGGCCGCGGGGCACTGCGCGCACCCTGCCCGGAGCCGCGCGGGAGCCGCGCGCCGCCTCGCGCGGGAGCTGCGCCGCTTCGCGCGT
>NZ_SOHC01000073.1:0-29009 GCF_004403955.1 Cryobacterium sp. TMT1-2-1 | reverse complement strand
GGCGCGGGCACCCGCCGCCGTGTCGTGGACCTGGCGGGCGCGCTGCGTCGGGGCGTGGTTGCCGCGGGCGCCCTGCGTCGGGGCGTGGCGGGCGCTCGCCGACGAGGCCTGCCGGAAGAGCTCATAAGCCGACCCTACCGGGGACCGGTCGGAGCGTGCTGGGAGCCGACGGCGCTCAAGGCAAGGGCCAGGTCGTTCAGGAGCGGGCGATCCGCGCCCATGCCGCCGCGGCCGAGCACCTCCTGGAGTCGATCGCCCGGGGTGAGCGGTTGAGATGCGGAGAAACACCCTTCGTTGGGACGCTGAAGGTTGTTTCTCCGCAACTGAACTGGATTGCCGGCGGATGCCGGCGCAGGAGCGCGGGCGTTGGCGTGGTCAGGCGATGATGCCGGCGCCGAATTCCTCGATCGAAATCAGCGGCTTGATGGTGTCCTGCACGGCCCCGCGCGTGAAGTTGCGACGGATGACGTCGCCGCAGAAGACGTTCCCGATGGCGCCGAGAACCATCGCCTGGTCGAGCGAGAGGTAACGCCGGGCAACCAGGCCGGATTTCACGGCCACGGCGTCGTAGAAGCCGCCGTCACCGTACGCCTTCAGCTCTCGTTCGATCTTGACGAGGTTGTCGAAGGCCTGCCGCGGTTCGTATTGCATCGCCAGGAACGCCGCGTGCGGGGTGACGACACCGTCGCCCCAGGCCGGGGCGGGGCTCGTGCCTTCCCGGCAGCCCGCGAAGCCGCCGTCGTAGTGGGTGCGTTCCATGTCCGACACGTAGCCGTCCGGGTTCATCCCGATCGCCTCGACGCCCCACTCGCTGTAGCCGCCGCCCGGGCGGCTCGCCGGCGAGAAGCCCCAGTACCCGTACTTCGCGTCGTCCATCCCGAACTCGCGCTGGGCTCGAACGGTGAGCGGGTGGTTGACGCCCCAGGCCTTTGGTGCCCAGGCGGCCTCCGGCACGAATAGGTCGGGCATGAGCGCCTCGAACATGTCGCCGCCCCAGCTCGGCACGATGTGCATGCCGCGGTAGGCGAAGGCGCCCTCGAAGACGTCGATGCCGTGGTAGGTCTGGTGGTCGCCGACGGGCTTCTGCTCGAGCCAGGACCAGTCACAGGTGTCCGGGAAGACCCGCTGGGTGGCGAAGTAGTGGGCCGCGGGGATCTGGCCGCGGGAGATGCCGATGTAGCTGGCGATGCGCGGCTCGCTGTTGTGGATGTCGTAGTGGTTGAGCGTGTAGAACACGTCGGGCCCGTTGCCGAGGTAGTTGCCCTCGGCGGTGTTGACCGCCGGCTTGACGTCCCAGAAGCCGCCCCGGAGCAGGCCGGCCCCGATGCCCGGACGGGCATCCTTGTTGTAGAACATGCCGAAGTTCATTTTCTTCAGGATGCCGTTTGCCAGCCTGGCCGTGCGGGGCTCCGCGTTGCGCACCACCATGAGCGCGGCGGCGAACCAGCCGTTGTCGACGCTGGAGAGGAACGGGTAGACGGTGTTGCCGTCCTCCGGCCACGTGGTCACGACGTCGCCGGTGGCTTCGTCATACCAGTTGTAGAACATCCCGCTGGGCTCGTGGTGCTTCAGGCGCGCCATGGTGGTCAGCGTTCGGGTCAGCCGTTCGAGGCATTCGCCGGCGCTGATGATGCCGAGCTCGCGCGCGACGACCGCGCTCCAGAGGTAGCCGCCGATGTTCGTCGGGGAGGTGTAGCCGCTGCGCCGGGGCTCGTTCACGGGGCCGCTGATGTTGTCGGCGGGCAGCCCGGTCACCGGGTCGGTCATCGCGACGAGGGAGGCCCACGTGTCGCGGGCCCATCGCTGGATCGTGCCGCGGTCGACGCCGGCTGAGGTCCCGGATGCGAACGGGGAGGCGTGCGCCGGCGTGGTCTGCGCGGTGGCCAGGCCGACCGCGGTGACGGCCGCGCCGCCGACCAGGAACTGTCGGCGGGTGGCGGCGAGCGTCGCCGCGGTGAAAGCAGGAATGGTTGTCATGGCGGTGCAGATCCTTCGTGTCGTCGTTGACGTTCGTGACTGACCCCCGAGTGTAAGCGCATACAAATGCCCGTGCAACCTTTTCCCGCGCGCTGCGGGCGTCGCTGAGCAGCGGGATGCCAGCGCCAGGCAGATCGCCCGGGGTGAGAGGTTGAGATGCGGAGAAACACCCTTCGTTGCGACGCTGAAGGTTCGTTGTCCGCAACTGAACTGGATTGCCGGGTGACGCCAGGATCTGACGGGCGGTCGGCTTGTCTTTGTCGGCCGCACCCGGCCCGCGGGCGATGTCTCCTGCATCCCAGCCCTGCGCGGGGAGCCTGTCAAGGCCGGCGAGGGAGTAACGTCGTCGTCATCAGGGAAAGAGCGAGAGGAGACCGACATGATGTGGGGCTATGGAGGCGGTTTTGACTGGATGTGGCTCCTCGGGCTGCTGCTCGTCGCGGGCATTGCGCTGCTCGTCGTGCTGATCGTGCGGCTGTCCGCCGGCAGCGGCCGTGGCGGACCGCCCGGCTACGGAACTTCGTCCGGCCGGACTCGCGCTCGCGAGATCCTCGGCGAACGATTCGCGAAGGGGGAGCTGACCGCCGACCAGTACCGCGAACAGCTCCGGGTGCTCGACGAGGACCGGTGATGCAACCGATCAGCCGTCGCGGCATCCTGCTCCTGGGCGGACTCGGCGTTACGGCCACCGCGGTCGGCGGCGCCGGCCTGCTCTGGGGCTCCAGCGTCCGGACTCCGCCCGGGCCGCGGTTCGCCGAGCCGACCGAGCTGGCCAGCAAGGCCGGCCGGCTCAGGGTTCGTTTGACGGCGGCCGGCGGCCGGGTTCGGCTCGGCGACCGGGACGCGAGCGCCCTGACCTTCAACGGGGGAATTCCGGGGCCCACGCTTCGCCTGAAGGCGGGGGACCGGCTCAGCGTGCGGCTGCGGAACGAACTCCAGGACCCCACCAACCTGCACGTGCACGGGCTCCACGTCTCGCCGGAGGGCTCGGGGGACAACCCGTTCGTCATGGTGGAGCCGGGGGATGCCTTCGACTATGAGTACGAGCTGCCCGCCGATCATCCGCCCGGGGTGTACTGGTATCACCCGCATCACCACGGCACGGTCGCCGACCAGGTCGCCGGCGGACTGTTCGGGGCCATCATCGTCGAGGATCCCGAACCCATCGAGGCGGCCAGGGAGCGCCTGCTGCTGATCTCGGACGTCAGCCTGGACGGCTCGGGGCAGATCGCCGACGTCTCGCCGATGGCCCGGATGCTCGGCCGTGAAGGCGACCTCGTGCTCGTCAACGGCCGGCTCACCCCCCGGCTCGCCGCGCGCCCGGGCGAACGTGAACGATGGCGGGTCGTGAACGCCTGCGTGTCCCGGTACCTGCGGCTGCGGCTCGACGGAGCGCGGCTGCAACTGATCGGCATCGACTCCGGCCGCTTCAGCAGCCCGCGGGACGTGGACGAAGTGCTGCTGGCCCCCGGGAACCGGGCGGACCTGCTCGTCACCACCACCGCCGGCACGGCGTCCCTGCGCGCCGCGCCCTACGACCGGGGCGACGCCGGCGGAATGATGGGCGGCGGGTCACCGGGCACCCTCTCGGGCGCCGTGCTGCTGGCGACCCTGGCGGTTGAGGGTGAAGCCGTCCCGGCCCTGCCCGAGGTCTCCGCCCAGCCGGCGCCGCGCGACCTCCGCTCCGCCCCCGTGACGGCCCGGCGCGAATTGACCTTCGCCATGGGCATGGGGGCAGGAATGGGCGGCGGCATGATGAGCTTCACCATCAACGGCCGGGAGTTCGATGCCGGCCGGGTGGACACGACGGCCGCCGAGGGCAGCGTCGAGGAGTGGACGCTGGTCAACGACAGTCCGATGGATCACCCGGTGCACCTGCACGTGTGGCCGATGCAGCTGATCGAGGTGAACGGGCGCGAGGTGGAAGCCGTGCCGCGGCAGGACGTCGTGAACGTGCCGGCGCGAAGCCGGGTGCGGGTGCGCATCGCCTTCGATCGCTTCACCGGCCGCTCGGTCTACCACTGCCACATCCTGGACCACGAGGACAACGGCATGATGGGTGTCATCGAGGTGCGCTGACATCGAGGTGCGCTGACGTGGGCTGATGTGCGCTGACGTGGGCCGCGCTGACGTGGGTGCGCGCGGCCGCCGGCTGGTTAGGAGCGGACCAGGCGGGCGATCGCGGCCGAGGCCTCGCGCATTTTCAGGTCCGCTTCCGGGCCGCCGGCCGCGGCGGCATCCACGACGCAGTGGTTCAGGTGGTCGTCGAGCAGCCCGAGCGCCACGGACTGCAGCGCGCTCGTCATGGCGGAAATCTGGGTGAGGATGTCGATGCAGTACTTCTCGTCGGACACCATGCCCTGCAGGCCCCGGGCCTGCCCCTCGATCCGGCGCAGTCGCTTGAGGTAGTCGTCTTTGTTGGAGATGTACCCGTGCGCGCCCGAGTGGGGCATTGCCGCCGTTTCGGTCGATTCTTCCATGCCGACACTATACCCCCCGGAGGTATGAGGAGTATAGTGATTGCGGTACCCCTGGGGGTACGCCATCGAAAGGGACTGCAGCTCATGAGCGCAACTGACCAGAACGACGCCGGCCTGACCACGAGCATCCTCGAGGTCTCCGGGATGACCTGTGGACACTGCGTGAAGAGTGTCACCGAGGAACTGGGCCGGATCGAGGGCGCCCGCAATGTCGAGGTCGCGCTCGTGTCGGGCGGCGTCTCGAAGGTCCTCGTCTCCAGCGTGGGTGCGCTCGACCCCGCCGCGGTCGCCGCTGCGATCGACGAGGCCGGCTACGAGTTGGTGACCCAGCCCTGATGAGCGGGCAGCAGGTCGAACTTGTCGTTGGCGGGATGACCTGCGCGTCCTGTGCGGCGCGGATCGAAAAGAAGCTCAACCGCATGCCCGGCGTCGAGGCCTCGGTCAACTACGCGACCGAGAAGGCCACCCTGTTCGTGCCGGAGGGCACCACGGTCGACGACGCGATTGCCACCATCGAGGCGACCGGGTACACGGCCGTGCTGCCGGCACCCCCCGCCCTCCCGGATGCCGTCGACGAGGCGGACTCGGAAGTGGTCAGCCTGCGGCACCGGCTGATGGTCTCCGCGCTCCTCGCGACGCCGGTCGCGCTGATGTCGATGATTCCTGCGCTGCAGTTCACGAACTGGCAGTGGCTCGCCCTCACCCTCGCCGCGCCCGTCGCGGTCTGGGGCGCCTGGCCCTTCCATCGCGCGGCCTGGGTCAACGCCCGCCACGGCGCGGCGACGATGGACACCCTGATCAGCGTCGGCGTGCTCGCCTCGCTCGGCTGGTCGCTCTACGCGCTGTTCTTCGGCATGGCCGGGATGGCCGGCATGACGATGGAATTCTCCTTCACGGCGGAACCGGGGGCCGGGGCCGACGAGATCTACCTGGAGGTCGCATCCGCGGTCACCGTCTTCATCCTGGCCGGACGCTACTTCGAGGCACGGGCGAAGCGACGCTCCGGCGCGGCCTTGAAGGCCCTGCTGGAACTGGGCGCCAAGGAGGCGACGCTCCTGCGGGACGGGGTCGAGACCCGGGTCCCCACCTCATCGCTCGTGGTCGGCGACCTCTTCGTGGTCCGCCCGGGCGAGAAGATCGCGACCGACGGCAAGGTCGTGGAAGGCAACTCGGCGGTCGACGCCAGCATGCTCACCGGCGAGGCCGTGCCGGTGGAGGTCGGCCCCGGCGCGATCGTCGTCGGTGCCACGCTCAACTCCGGCGGCCGGCTCGTCGTGCGGGCCACCCGGGTCGGCTCGGACACCGAACTCGCCCAGATCGGGCGGCTCGTCGAGAAGGCGCAGGCAGGCAAGGCCGACGTGCAGCGCCTGGCCGACCGGGTCTCGGCGATCTTCGTGCCGATCGTGATCGGGCTGTCCCTGGCCACCCTCGCGGTCTGGCTCCTCGTCGGCGCCGGCCCGGTCGTGGCCTTCACGGCGGCCGTGGCGACCCTGATCATCGCCTGCCCCTGCGCCCTCGGGCTGGCCACCCCGACCGCCCTGCTCGTCGGCACCGGGCGCGGCGCCCAGCTCGGCATCCTGATCAAGGGGCCGCAGATCCTCGAATCGACCCGCCGCGTCGACACCATCGTGCTGGACAAGACCGGCACCGTGACCACCGGCCGGATGACCCTCGTCGCCGCCGTTTCCGCCGCAGGCGTGGCCGAAGACGAGCTGCTGCGCCTCGCCGGCGCCGCCGAGACCGGCTCGGAGCACCCCATCGCCGCGGCGATCGCCGCCGGGGCGCTGGACCGCGTGGCCGCGCTCCCCGCCGCCGAATCATTCGCCTCGGAAGACGGCCTCGGCGTGCAGGCCGTCGTCGACGGGCACCTCGTGCTGGTCGGACGCCCGCGCTGGCTCGCCGACCAGTGGAGCATCACGCTTCCGGCCGAGCTCGCCGACGCCCTCGCCCTGTTCGCGTCCCGAGGGCAGACCGCCGTCGCGGTCGCCTGGGACGGGCAGGCCAGGGGCATCCTCGCCGTCTCCGACGTGGTCAAGGCGAACAGCGCGGCGGCCGTCGCCGAGTTCCGCCGCCTGGGCCTGCGCCCGCTGCTGCTGACCGGCGACAACGAGATCGTCGCCCGGGCGGTCGCGGCCGAGGTCGGCATCACCGAGGTGCGCGCCGACGTGCTCCCGGCCGAGAAGGCCGAGGTCATCCGCGAACTGCAGCGGGAGGGCCGGGTCGTCGCGATGGTCGGAGACGGCGTGAACGACGCCGTCGCGCTCGCCACGGCCGACCTCGGCATCGCCATGGGCACCGGCACCGATGTCGCGATCGAGGCCAGCGACCTGACCCTGGTGCGGAGCGACCTCGTCGCCGCCGCGGATGCCATCCGGCTGTCCCGGCGCACCCTCACCACGATCAAGGCCAACCTGTTCTGGGCCTTCGCCTACAACGTCGCCGCGATCCCGCTGGCCATGCTCGGCCTGCTCAACCCCCTGATCGCCGGCGCGGCGATGGGCTTGTCGTCGGTGTTCGTGGTGAGCAATAGCCTCCGGCTGCGGGGCTTCCGCGGGCTCCGCGTCGACGCGCCCGCGGCGCAGGCCGACTCCGCCGAGCGGCGGGACCTCGCCGCCGCGCGCTGACCTCGAACGGCTCCTCGCTTCCCGCCGCTGCACCATGATTGGATAGAACCATGCTCACGAACGGACATCACACCTCTCGCACCTCCCTCCTGGCCGCGGCGGTGGTGGCCGCCGCGCTCGCCCTCAGCGGCTGCGCCGGCGCCACGTCCGGTGCCTCGGATGCCCCGGCGGCCTCGGAATCCTTCAACGCGGCGGACGTCGCGTTCGCGCAGATGATGATCCCCCACCACGAGCAGGCCGTGGAGATGAGCGACATCATCCTCGACACGGACGGCGTCGACCAGGACGTGGTCGACCTCGCCACCGGGATCAAGGCCGCCCAGGAGCCGGAAATCCAGCAGATGGAGGCCTGGCTCGACGCCTGGGGCGCCGACCGGAGCATGGCCGACATGGACCACGGGACCGACGGGATGATGTCCGAGGAGGACATGTCCGCGCTCGAGGATGCGACGGGCCCGGAGGCCGGCAGGCTGTTCCTGCAGCAGATGCTGATCCACCATGAGGGCGCGATCGCGATGGCCCGGACCGAGCTGAAGACCGGCAAGAACGCCGAGGCGAAGACCCTCGCCGAGGCCATCGTGGCGGCCCAGGAGGCGGAGATCCAGGACTTCAAGGACCTGCTCGCCGCCAGCTAGGCTCGGCTGGCTCCGGCCGGCAGGGGCAGCGGAAGCCGCTTGAGCAGCAGCGCGTTGACGGCGACGATGACGCTCGAGCCGGACATCGAGATCGCCGCGATCTCCGGCTGAGCATGAGGCCGAGCGACGGGTAGAACACGCCGGCGGCGATCGGGAGCGCGATCACGTTGTAGCCGATGGCCCAGCCGAGGTTCTGCCGCATCTTGCGCAGGGTGCCCCTTCCGATGCGCAGGGCCACGGGAACGTCGAGCGGATCGGAGCGCATCAGCACGACGTCCGCCGTCTCGATGGCGACATCCGTGCCTGCGCCGATGGCGATGCCGAGATCGGCCTGCGCCAGCGCCGGGGCGTCGTTGACGCCGTCGCCGACCATCGCGACGCGTTTGCCCGACGCCTGCAGCTCGGCGATCTTCGCTGCCTTGTCTTCGGGCAGCACCTCGGCGATCACGGTGTCGATGCCCAGTTTCTCGGCGATGCGCCTGGCGGTGGCCTCGTTGTCGCCGGTGAGCATGACGACCCGGATGCCGGCGTCGTGCAGCGCGGCCACCGCTGCGGCCGCGCTCTCGCGAGGCGCGTCGGCCAGGGCGATGACGCCGACCGCCCGGCCGTCGACGGCGACGAGCACCGCCGTTCGCCCCGTCGACGCCAGTTCGTCCCGCTGCGCCGCCACCGGTGCGAGGTCGATGCCCTGCGCGAGCATCAGTTTGCGGTTGCCGACGAACACGCGCCGCCCCTGCACCGTTGCTCCGGCGCCATGCCCGGGAACGTTCCGGAAATCCGACGCGGCCGGGGTCCCCGCCGAACTGTGAGTTTGGAACCTTCGTTCCCCAACGAAGGTGCCGAACTCACGGTTCGGCGAGGGCGCGTGGCCGGCTTCGGCGTAGGCGACGATGGCGGCGGCGAGCGGATGCTCCGACTCCCGTTCCACTGCGGCGACGAGGGTGAGGAGCGAGTCTTCGTCGATGCCGACGGCGATGACATCCGTGACCTCCGGCTGGCCCCGGGTGAGCGTGCCGGTCTTGTCCAGCACGACCGTGTCGATCCGCGCCGAGGTCTCGAGGGCGCCGGCGTTCTTGAACAGCACGCCGCGTTTCGCGCCGAGCCCCGTGCCCACCATGATGGCCGTCGGAGTGGCCAGGCCGAGGGCATCCGGGCAGGTGATGACGACGACGGTGATCGCGAACAGGATCGCGGTGGGGAGCGCGGCGCCGGCCAGCAGCCAGGCCCCGAGCGTGACGCCGCCGCCGATCAGGGCGACGAGCACCAGCCAGAATGCCGCGCGGTCGGCCAGCCGCTGCCCGGGCGCCTTCGAGTTCTGCGCCTCCTGTACCAGCGCCACGATCCGGGCCAGCGCGGTGTCCGCCCCGACCTTCGTCGCGCGCACCCGGAGCGTTCCGGTCGTGTTCACGGTGGCGCCGATCACGCCGGAGCCGACGGCCTTGGCAACCGGGAGGCTCTCCCCGGTGATCATGGACTCGTCGATCTCGGACTCGCCCTCTTCGACCACGCCGTCGGTCGGGATCCTGGCCCCCGGGCGCACCAGCATCAGCTCCCCGGGGAGCACTTCGGAGCTCGGTACCTCCACCGTTTGACCGTCACGGATCACCAGCGCCAGGGGCGGGGCGAGCTCGAGCAGGGTGCGCACGGCATCGTTCGCCCCGCCCCGTGCGCGCATCTCGAACCAGTGCCCGAGCAGCACGAAGCTGGCCAGCACGGTGGCCGCCTCGTAGAAGACTTCGCCGCCGCCGGTGAGCGTCACGACCAGGCTGTAGAGCCAGCCGGCCCCCACGCCGACGGCGACGAGCACCATCATGTCGAGCGTGCGCGCCCGCAGCGCCCGGTACGCGCCGTCGAAGAAGATCCAGGCCGCGTAGAAGATCACCGGGAGGGAGAGGATCAGCGCGAAGACGTCGTCGCGGAGGCCGAAGGGCGCCGGAACGGTGAAGCCGAGCACCTCGCGCCCGATCGGCGACCACAGCGTGATCGGCACCGACAGCACGGCGGCGACGGCGAACCGGTTGCGCATGTCGCGGATCATGGCGTCCATGGACATCTCGCCGTGGCCGCCGTGGCCCATGGCCTCCTGCGCGCTCCGGGTTGCGGGCGGGGCATGGCCGGCGTGGCCTACGTGATCGGCGTCGACTGCGTGATCCGCATGGGCTGCGTGATCGGCGTGGCCGGCGGGGCCGGGGCGGCAGCCGCCTCGGTGGGCGCCGCCGCGTATGCCTCCGCCATCGGGTCGCAGATGTGCTCGGGGACGGAGCGGCCGGCGCAGTGGTAGCCACAGTCCCGAACCCAGCGGGCCAGGTCGGCAATCGACGTCTGCTCCGGACCGAAGGTCACGGTGGCGGTCTGGGCCACCGGGTTCGCCTCGACCCTGCTCACCCCGGGCCGACGCCCGAGCACGGATTCGGCGACGGCCTTGGACGAGGCCCAGTGCACGCCCTTGACCTCGATCACGGCCGTCTCGGTCGGCTGGCCCATCCGCGGAATCCCTCCTCGGTTGCAGTGTGCCGCCAGTGTAGCGCTACTCCCGGATACCCTCCGGGGGTACTGTGGCCGGCTCGGGGGTCGGCTCAGGCGCCGGCTCGGGGACCTCGAAGTAGAGGTGGGCATGGAGGCCGCAGCGCTCGTTGAACGCGGCGCCGCAGGCCGGGCAGGAGGTGGTCTGCCGGTAGGCCGTGATCGTCAGCTCGGTGCGGCATTCGCCGCAGAGGATGGCTCGTTCCGACCATTCCGCCGCCGGCCACCGCACGGCCGGGTGCGTCTCGCCCTCGGCGTGGCACTGGTAACACGGGTAGTAGCGGCCGCAGCACCGGAACTTGATCGCGACGATGTCGAGGGCGGTGGCGTAGTGCACGCAGCGGGTCGCGTCGTCCGTCGTACTTCCGTAGATGCGCATGCCGTGCCTCCCGTCCCTGCCAGTGTACGTTCGGGCCGACGCGGGCCGCGTCGGTAGGATGGACAGTGAAGAGCCCCTCCACAGGCGAGGGTGCTGCCGTGTTGGAGACATGTGATGACTACCAGGTGGGCGAGGCTGGCCAGGGGATGGCTGACCGCATCCGTGGCCGTCTTCGTCGCGGCCTTCTCGCATCTCGTCGGCGGCGGGAGCACACCGGGGCTGATGGGCGTCGCGCTCGCGATGGCGTTCGCCGTGCCGGTCAGCATCGCCCTGGCCGGCAAGTCCCTCTCGCTGGTGCGGCTGTCGGTGTCCGTCGGCTTCAGCCAGTTCCTGTTCCACCTCCTGTTCGGCATGGGCGCCGCCGGCGCCCCCACGCTGACGCAGACGGGCGCGTCCCACCACGCGGGAGTGGTATCCGTGGCCGCGGCCGCTCCGGCCGTCGCCTCCCATGGCCTCGCGCACCTCGGAGCCTGGATGTGGGTCGCCCACGCGCTCGCCGCCGTCGTGACGATCGTCGCCCTCCGCCGTGGCGAGAAGACGTTCTGGTCGCTGGTCGAATTCACCCGGACCAGGCTGGCCGCCGTGCTCATCGCCGGTTTCGCCGTCGTGCCGGTGCGACTGGATGCCGGCGCCGTGCGCGCCGCGCTCGCGGCGGTATTCGTTCCCACCGACCTGGGCGTTCTGCTCTCGAGCACGCCCCATCGCGGACCGCCGCGGCCGCGTCCCGTCTTCTGACCTGACCTGACCTGACCTGACCTGGGCTGACCTGACCTGACCTGAGTCCGGCCTCGCCCGGCCTGACCTGAGCCCGACCTCGCCCGGCCTGAGCCGGCCTCGCCTGGCTCGAGCTGGCCGCGTCTGGCCTCGCCCCTCACCTCGCCTCGCCCGACTGGTCCGCCGGTGGCTACGCGCCCCTATCGGCCGGCACCGGGACTGACCGGCGCGAATTCGGCGCCCTCGGGTGAACTCAGGCCACCTCAGGCCACCTCCGGCCCCGGACGGTCGTTCCGCGCACCGCATCCGCGAGCCGCAAGCCCGCAAGCCCGCAAGCCCGCAAGCCCGCAAGCCCGGGGTCCCGCGACCCTGGCTCCACCCCTCTCTGGAGGAACAGCCTCATGACCCAGCTCCATGTCCATTCCCACCCCCATCCCCATCCCCATCCCCACCCTCACCCCCATCGCAAACGCCGCGCCGCCGCCGCCCTGGCGCTGGCCGCCCTCGCCGTGCTGGGCCCCTTCGTGCCTGCCGCCAACGCGCACGACCAGGTCACCTATACCGCTCCGGCCGAGTCCGAGCAGCTCGACACGGCACCCGCCGACGTCACCATGCAGTTCACGGACGAGGTGATCGCCGTCGGCGCGCTCATGCTCGTCGTCGACGAGAGCGGAGAGGACTGGGTAGACGGGCCGATGGCCATCGACGGCGCAACCGTCGTGCAGCCGCTCAAGACCGGCCTGCCCGACGGCACCTTCGACGTGCGCTGGCGGGTGGTGTCCGCGGACGGACACCCCATCTCGGGAACCTTCCGCTTCTCCGTGGGGGACGAGCCGCCGGCGGAGGCGCCGGGAGCAGGCAGCTCCACCGGTGAGGAAGCCGGCGAGGACGAGGAAGCCGGGACGCACTCGGAGTCCGAGCACCCGGATGCGCGCGCCGAGGCATCCGCCGCCGAAACCGGCGGGCTGCCCCTGTGGGGCGTCGGCCTCATCGGGGCCGGCATCGGGCTCGCCGCCTTCGCCGTCTTCGCCGTGCTGCGCAGGAAGAAGGGCCGCCCGTGACCCGCACATCGCCGGCCCGGAACCCACTCATTCACAACACAATCGACCCCGCACACCGACGCGCACACCGACCTGCCCAGGAGAACCAGCACATGAAGATCACCACCGCCACCCGTTTCGCCGTCGTCGCCGCCGCGGTCGTGCTCACGCTCACGAGCTGCGCCGGCACAGCCGCCCCCGCGGCCCCCGCCGCCCCCGCCACGAAGCAGGCCGACTCGCTGGCCATCGAGGGGGCCTGGATGAAGGCCGCAGACGGCGGCATGTCGGCCGCATTCGGTGTGCTCGAGAACACGGGTGACGAGGACGTGACCATCGTGTCCGCGGCCACCCCGGCGTCGGCCACGGTCGAGCTGCACGAAACGGTCGCCAACGACGCCGGCGAGATGGTCATGCAGGAGACGGACGGCGGCTACGTCGTTCCGGCCGGCGACTCGTTCGAACTCGCCCCTGGCGCGAACCACATCATGCTGATGGGCCTCGCGAACCCGGTGAAGGCCGGCGACGAGGTCACGTTCACGTTGACCCTGTCCGACGGATCGACCTTCGAGTTCGACGCCCCCGCCAAGGACTTCTCCGGCGGAAACGAGTCCTACGAGGGCGACACGGACATGGACAACTAGTGCCGGCTGCCCAGCAACCGCCGGCCGGCCGCCGTCTCAGCCGGAGGCACCTGCTCCTCGGCGGCGCGGCAGCGGGCATCGGCGCGGCCGGGGCCATCGGCATCGACCTGGCCGGCCGTGCAGGCGGCAAGGCGGCAGAGCCCCCGGCCGAGGCGGCCCTCACCGGGGCGGCGACGGTACCCTTCTACGGGGCGCATCAGGCCGGCATCGAGACCGCCCCGCAGGCGCACGTCACCTACCTGGCCCTCGACCTCGCCGACCAGACCGACAAGGCGGCGCTGCGACGGATGCTGCGGATCCTCACGGACGACGCGGCGCGGCTCAGCCAGGGGGAGGGTGCACTGGCTGACGCGGAGCCCGAACTCGCGGTCCGGCCGGCCCGGCTCACGGTGACGATCGGCTTCGGCCGACGCCTCGTCGAGCGGGCCGGCGGCGCGGCGCCCGGCTGGCTGCGGCCGCTGCCCGCCTTCGGCGTGGACCGGCTCGAGCCAGCCTGGGGCGGCGGGGACCTGCTCCTCCAGGTGGGCTCCGACGACCCGCTCACGGTCGCCCACGCGACCCGGATGCTCCTGAAGGACAGCCGGTCGTTCGGGGCGCTGCGCTGGGTTCAGACCGGATTCCGCCGGGCGTCAGGCTCGGAGAAACCGGGCACGACGATGCGCAACCTCTTCGGCCAGGTCGACGGGACCGTCAACCTGGTCCCGGGCACGCCGGACTTCGAGAAGCTGGTCTGGGGCGCGGCGGACGGCCCCGGCTGGCTGGCGGGCGGCACCGGATTCGTGCTGCGGCGCATCCGGATGGACCTCGACAAGTGGGACGGGCTCGACCGGCCGGGGCGGGAGGCGTCCGTCGGGCGCACCCTGACCAACGGTGCTCCGCTGACCGGCAGCCGGGAAACGGACGAGCCGGACTTCGCCGCGAAGACCGCGATCGGGTTCCCCGTGATCCCGGAGTTCTCGCACCTGCGCCGCGCCCGATCCGCCGACCCGAACGAACGCATCCTGCGCCGCGGCTACAACTACAACGACGCCCCGACCGGCGGCAGCATCTCCAACGCGGGTTTGCTCTTCGCATCGTTCCAGGCGGATGTCGACCGGCAGTTCGTCCCGATCCAGCGGCGCCTCGACGAGCTCGACCTGCTGGGCGAGTGGACCACCCCGATCGGTTCGGCGGTGTTCGCCATCCCGCCGGGGTGCGAGGAGGGCGGGTACATCGGCGAGACGCTGGTCTAGGGGCGGCGCGCGGTTGCGGCGGCGCGCGGGGCGGCGCGCGGCGCGTTGGCCGGTGGCGGTCGGAAGCGGCCCAGGGTGCGGTGCTGGAGGCATGATGACAGGGGCCGCCGGCGGACGGCGGCCTATCGGATGTGCCGGGCGCGCTCGGCGTACTGGGCCCGGATGACGGGACGGAAGTCGCCTGCCGGCCGCGCCGCCAGGGCCAGCGGCCACGCCGGGCGCTCGCCGGTGAGAGCCCAGGCGGCCTGAGTCGCCGCGCCGTCGGCCACGTACTCGCCGGGCGCCGGAACCACGATCGGGCGGTCGAACACCTGCGCGGCGATCGCCTGGAGCGCCGGGTTCTGCGCGGCCCCGCCGATCAGCAGGATGCGCTCGGCCTCGACGCCCTGCCCGCGAACGGCGTCGAGACCCTCGGCGAGCCCGCAGAGCAGCCCCTCGAACGCAGCGCGCGCGAGGTTTGGCCTCGTCGTCGAGGCCAGGGTCATCCCGAACACGGATGCCGTGGCATCCGGCAGATTCGGCGTGCGCTCGCCCTCGAACCAGGGCTGCAGCACCAAGCCGCCCGCGCCGGGCTCCGCCCTGAGGGCGAGCCGGCCGAGCTCGGTGTGGTCGACGCCGAGGAGCCCGGCGATCGAGTCGAGCACCCGGGCGGCGTTGAGCGTGGCCACGAGAGGCAGGAACAGGCCGCTCGCGTCGGCGAACCCGGCGACGGTGCCGGTCGCATCCGCCGCGGGCTCGTCGGTGACGGCGAAGACGGTGCCGCTCGTGCCGATGGACACGACCACGTCGCCCGCTCCGGCGCCGAGGCCCAGCGCCGCGCCCGCATTGTCGCCGGCGCCGGCCCCCACGACGATCCCGGCCGGCACCTCGCTCCGGCTGCCGGGGGTGGGAGGGTGGTCCTGCGTGTCCTGCGTGTCCTGCGTGTCCTGGGCGCTCCAGCCGGAATCTCCGTCGAATTGAGAACCCGGGAAGGGGGAGCGCACGGGGAAGGCGGCGGTGGCGCCGGGGCTGTCGGCCGGGCCGAGCACGCGGGGGAGGAACGCGGAGTGCCCGAGCGCGCGCTCGAACAGGTCCAGGTCGTACTGGCCGGTGCGGGGCGACCAGTAGCCGGTGCCGCTCGCGTCGGAGCGGTCGGTGGTCAGCTCGGTGAGCACCGGGCCGAGCGGGCTCTCGCCCGCCGGGCCGAATCCGCGCAGCCGCCAGCCGAGCCAGTCGTGGGGGAGGGCGACGGCGGCCACGCGCGCGGCATGGGCCGGTTCGGCGTCCCGCAGCCAGCGCAGTTTCGTCACCGTGAACGAGGCGACCGGCACGGAGCCGGCCCGGCGCGCGTACTCGCCGGCGCCGACCTCGGCCACCAGCGCGGCGGCTGCCGGGGCGCTGCGGGTGTCGTTCCAGAGCAGGGCCGGCCGGATGACCCGCCCGGCGTCGTCGAGGGCGACCATGCCGTGCTGCTGCGCCGCGACCGAGATCGCGGCGACATCGGCGAGGCCGCCCGCGTCGGCGATCGCCAGCAGCAGGGCGTCCCACCAGGCGGCGGGGTCGACCTCGGTGCCGGCCGGGTGCGGCGCGCGGCCGCTCCGCACGAACGCCCCGGTGGCGGCATGCCGAATCACGATCTTGCAGCTCTGCGTCGACGAGTCGACTCCGGCAACCAGCGTCATGGCGTCATTCTCCGCTCAGTGGGTGGTGCGTCTGTGGGCTGGTTCCTGTGGCGAACTGGTTCCTGTGGCGAACTGGTTCCTGTGGTGCGCTGGTTCCTGTGGCGAACTGGTTCCTGTGGCGAACTGGTTCCTGTGGCGAACTGGTTCCTGTGGTGCGCTGGTTCCTGTGGCGAACTCAGGAGAATCCGGATGCCGCCGACCGACTCCCGCAGGATTCCGCGGCTGCCGGCGCCGCGGATACCGAATCTCCTGAGTTGGCCCCCGGGGGGAAGGGGGAGGGCACCGGCACCCCTTCACCGGGTTGGCCACGGGGAGGGAAGGGGTGACGGGCGGCCGGCAGTCGGGTCAGCGGGCGCCGAGGAGGTGCTCGAGCGCCAACTGCTGCAGCCGCACGAAGCCGAAGCCCCGGGCGCCGAAGTAGGCGTCCGGCTCGAACGACTCGTACGACGCCGGGTCGGCGAGCAGGTCGTCGTAGCTCTCGCCCGTCGCCAGGGTCGGCTGCGCCAGCTCCGGCACGCGCGACGCCGCGAGCGCCTCCTGCACCTCCGGGTCGGCGCGGAACGCGACCGCGCGCTCCTTGAGCAGCAGGTAGGTGCGCATGTTCGCCGCGGCCGAATCCCAGACGCCGGCGGTGTCCTCGGTGCGGGAGGGCTTGTAGTCGAAGTGGCGCGGCCCGTCGTAGGCGCGCCCGCCGCCCGGGCCGCCGTTCTCGAGCAGGTCGACGAGGGAGAACGCATTGTGCAGGTCGCCGTGGCCGAAGACGAGATCCTGGTCGTACTTGATCCCGCGCTGGCCGTTCAGGTCGATGTGGAACAGCTTGCCGGCATCCAGCGCCTGGGCGATGCCCGCGGTGAAGTTGAGCCCGGCCATCTGCTCGTGCCCGACCTCGGGGTTCACACCGACCAGCTCCGGCCGCTCGAGCGTCTCGATGAACGCCATGGCGTGCCCGACGGTCGGCAGCAGGATGTCCCCGCGCGGCTCGTTCGGCTTCGGCTCGATCGCGAACCGAATGTCGTACCCGCGATCGGTGACATAGTCGCCGAGCAGGTTGACGGCCTCGCGGTAGCGGGCGAGCGCGGAGCGGATGTCCTTGGCCGCGTCGTACTCGGCGCCCTCACGCCCGCCCCACATCACGAACGTCTGCGCGCCGAGCTCGGCGGCGAGGTCGATGTTGCGCAGCACCTTCCGCAGCGCGAAACGGCGCACCGCGCGGTCGTTGGAGGTGAAGCCGCCGTCCTTGAACACGGGCGCGCTGAACAGGTTGGTGGTGATCATCGGAACGACCAGGCCGGTGTCGGCGAGCGCCTGCTTGAGGCGGTCGATCTCGGTCTGCCGCACGGCGTCGGACGAGCCGAAGGGGAACAGGTCGTCGTCGTGGAAGGTGAGCCCGTAGGCGCCCAGTTCGGCGAGGCGGGTGACGGCCTCGACCGTGTCCAGGGGCGGCCGGGTCGGACCGCCGAACGGGTCGGCGCCGGTGTAGCCGACCGTCCAGAGGCCGAAAGAGAACCTGTCGTCGGGGGTGGGGGCGATCGCCATCGAGTGCTCCTGGGGAATTGGGATCGGCGCGGGCGGGACCGCCCACGGTAAATGTTCTGCGTATAAACATATTCCTTTCCCGGGCGATGTCAATGTCCGCCGGCCGGCGTACGCGCCAAGGCTGCCCGCGGGTGAGCGCGCCGGAACCGACGCGGGCGAACGCGCCGGGGCCGACCCCGAGAGGGTTGCGGGTGGGTAGCGGGAGGGTCGCGGGCCAGGGCGTCACGCCCCCCATCCCGCGGCCTTGTTGTTATGTTGTGAGTTGCATCAAATGTGCCGGCTGGAATCGACCCGGCTGGAATCGACCCGGCTGGAATCGACCCGGCTGGAATCGACCCGGCTGGAATCGACCCCGCTGGAATCGACCCCGCTGGAATCGACCCCGCTGGAACCAGGATGAACCGAGTGGAGGCGCAAGCCGTGACCGAAGAACGGAACTGGGCGGGCAACCACCGCTACGGCGCGACGGCCATCCGGCGACCGGCCACGCTCGACCAGGTGCGGGAGGTCGTCGCATCAGCGGCGCACGTGCACGCCCTCGGCTCGCGCCACTCCTTCAACGACGGCGCCGACTCGGCCGGGGTGCTGGTCTCACTGGAGAACCTGGCCCCCGACATCGTCGTGGACAGCCGGGCCGCCACCGTCTCCGTCAGCGGCGGAACCACCTACGGGGTGCTCGCCGAGGCCCTGAACCGGCAGGGATTCGCCCTGCACAACCTCGCCTCCCTGCCCCACATCTCCGTGGCCGGCGCCATCGCCACGGCCACCCACGGGTCGGGCAACCGCAACGGCAACCTGGCCACCGCCGTCCGCGCCCTGCAGCTCGTGACGGCCGGCGGGGATCTGCTCACCATCTCCCGCGCCGACACCCCCGATTTCGCCGGGATGGTCGTCGGGCTCGGCGCCCTGGGCGTCGTCACGCGGGTGACCCTGGACATCCAGCCCGCCTTCGAGGTGCGCCAGGACGTCTTCGACAACCTGCCCTGGGCGCGGGTGCTCGAGCGCTTCGACGAGGTGTCCGCTAGCGCCTACAGCGTCAGCCTGTTCACCGACTGGCGCGGCGACACCGTCGGGCAGGCGTGGCTGAAGAGTCGAACGGATGCCGGGGCGCGCTTCGAGGGCCGCCCGGAGTTCTTCGGCGGCACGGCGGCCACGAGCGACCGGCATCCCCTGCCCGGGGTCAGCGCGGAAAACTGCACGAAGCAGCTCGGCGTGCCCGGCCCGTGGTCGGACCGGCTGGCGCACTTCAGGATGGGATTCACGCCGAGCAGCGGCGACGAGCTGCAGAGCGAATACCTGGTGCCCGGCGAGCATGCCGTCGCCGCGATCGAGGTCATGCGGGACCTGGCCGGGCAGATCTCACCGCTCCTGCAGGTGAGTGAAATCCGCACGGTGGCGGCCGACGACCTCTGGCTCAGCCCGAACTACGGGCGGGCCGGGATCGGCCTCCACCTCACCTGGAAGCCGGAATCGGACGCGGTGCAGAACCTGCTGCCGCTGATCGAAGCGCGGCTGGCCCCGTTCGCGGCCCGGCCGCACTGGGGAAAGCTCTTCCACGCCGAAGCCGCGACGCTGGCCCCGCTGTACGAGAAGCTGCCCGACTTCAGGGCGCTCGCCGCGCGGCTGGACCCCGAGCGGAAGTTCCGGAACGACTTCCTGGACCGGACGGTCTTCGGCGTGTAGACCCGCGGCCCGCGTCAGCCGGTCGGCGCCTCGTGGTCCCGCCAGCTGTGCTCGGGCGCGTAGCCGAGCATCCGTTTCGCCTTCCCGATCGAGAGCAGCGTGTCGTGCTCGCCGAGGCCGGCGGCGACCGGCACGCCGGGGAAGACCTCCGCGGCCAGCGACGCGCTCGAGCGGCTCATCACCGTGTCGGCGTTCGCGATGATGTACGCCTCGAAGCCGGGCCTGGCCGTGGCCAGCGCCCGCGACACGGCCTGGGCGCCGTCGCGGCCGTCGATGTAGCCCCAGAGGTTCCACTTGCGGAGCATCGGGTCGGCGTCCCAGGCGGGGAACGCCGCGTAGTCCTCTGGGTCCATCACGTTGGAGAACCGCAGGGCGCTGATGCTGAGCTCGGGGTCCCAGCGCACGAGCTGGATCGCGAGCTGCTCCTCGAGGTGCTTGACCAGCGAGTAGGTGCTCTCCGGGCGGGCCGGGTATTCCTCGTCCACCGGCAGGTACGGCGGGTCGATGTCGAACGGCAGCCCGAGCACGGTCTCGCTCGAGGCGTAGACGATGCTCTTGATGCCCGCCCGCCGGGCCGCCTGGAACACGTTGTAGGTGGCGAGCATGTTGTTGTGGAAGGTCGCCACGTCGGGGCGGAGGCCGGAGGCCGGGATCGCCCCCAGATGCACGATGGCATCGAAGCCGGGCGCCACGTCGTCGATGCCGAAGATCGCGTCGACGACCTGGCCGTAGTCGGTGAGGTCGATGCCGAGGAAACCGGGCCCGCGCGCGCCTTCCTTGTCGAAGACGACGACCTGGTGGCCCTCGCCCCGCAGGCGAGTGACGACGCTGCGGCCGAGTTTTCCGCTTCCGCCGGTGACAACAATTCTCATTCGATGCTCTCCCTGATTTGTTGAGAGTGGCAACGTATCATGGGGAGCCGGGGTGGAACGATCAGCGGCGGAGGACAGGTGCAGGGATCCAGCCATGACGACGTGCGCCGGCGCAACCTCTCCGTCATCCTCCGGCTCGTGCACCGCGACGGCGCAGCCTCGCGCTCCCGGCTCACCCGCCTGACCGGACTGAACCGCTCCACCATCGCCGCGCTCGTCGGCGAACTGACCGACCTGGGCCTGGTCGAGGAGCGCGAGCCGGACGCCACCAATCGGGTCGGCCGGCCCAGCCCGATCGTGGCCGTCAGCGGGCGGGTCGTCGCGCTCGCCGTGAACCCCGAGATCGACGCCGTCACCATCGGCATCGTCGGGCTCGACGGGAGCGTGCACCGGCGCATCCGTTACCCCACGGAACGCTCGCCGAGCGTGACGGAGGCCGTGAACATTGCCGCGGCGGTCATCGAGGGGATGCGCGGAGAACTTGAGTCGGCCTTCCGGGTCGTCGGAATCGGCGTCGCCGTTCCCGGGCTCGTGCGGGCTCACGACGGCCTCGTGCGCCACGCGCCGCACCTCGGCTGGGTGGATGCGCCGCTCACCGAGATGCTCGAGCGGGCCACCGGCTACCCGGTTCGCGCCGCGAATGACGCCGGCCTGGGAGCGATGGCCGAGCGCTACTTCGGTGCGGGCAGGGGCATGGCGGATGTGATCTACCTCAACGGCGGCGCGAGCGGAATCGGCGGCGGCATGATCGTCGGCGGGAACGCAGTGGGCGGCGTCGCCGGCTACGCAGGGGAATTCGGGCACACGCGGGTGAGCGCGAGCGACCGCACGGATTCCGCCGGGATCGCCGGCACGCTGGAGGCCGAGGTGACCCGGCGCGAGCTGCTGGATGCGCTCGGCCTGGTGAGCGCGGATGCCGACGAGCTGGAGCAGGCGCTGCTGGCCTCCGATTCGCCCGCCGTCCGGGCCGAGGTCGATCGCCAGCAGGGCCACCTGGCGGTCGCGCTCGCGGGCGCCGTGAACATCCTCAACCCCCAGCTCGTGGTGCTGGGCGGTTTCCTCGCCGCGCTGCACGCCGTCGACCCGGAGCGCCTGCTCGCCAGGGTGTCGTCGATGGCGCTCGGCGCATCCTTTGGCAGCGTGCGGATCAGCGCCGCCGAGCTCGGCTCCAACCTGCTCATGATCGGCGCGGCCGAGCTCGCTTTCGAGCGGCTGCTGGACAATCCGAACGGATTCCCGGCCCCCGAACGGGAATACCGGGAGTGGGTCTCGCCTTGACTCAACGGGCGGTCCTCTTTCCGCTGCTGGTGCCGACGCCTGTGACCCGGGCCGCGTGCTCGCCGCGCATCCGTGCGTTTCCCCCATCAAGACCGAGGTCCCCGAATTGACTACTGGCATCATCCCTGTGATTTCGAAGGCGCAGCTGGCCTCGACAGCGCGCCACCCGGGGGATGCGCTCTCCCGCGGCCAGCGACTGGTCTACATCATTGTGCTGGGCGCGCTCACGGCACTCGGTCCGTTCACGATCGACCTGTACCTTCCGGCCTTCCCGACCCTGGAGAACGAACTCGGGGTCTCGGCCGCCGCCATCCAGCTCACCCTGACCGGAACGATGATCGGTTTCGGCTTCGGGCAGCTGGTCGTGGGGCCGTGGAGCGACAAGGTCGGGCGGCGTTTGCCGCTCATGCTGGCGACCGGGTTCCACATCCTGGCCAGCGTGGGCGCGGCGCTGTCGCAGGACATCGTCTGGCTCGGGGTCTTCCGCCTGCTGCAGGGCTTCGGCGCAGCGGCCGGCGCGGTCGTCGCGCTGGCGATGGTGCGGGACCTCTTCGGCGGCAAGCCGCTGGTGCGGATGCTGTCCCGCCTTGCGCTGGTGAGCGGGCTGGCGCCCGTGCTCGCCCCGGTGATCGGCTCGCAGTTGCTGCTCGTGATGAGCTGGCGCGGCATCTTCTGGGTGCTCGCCGCCTATGGCGCCGTGGTGATCGTGGCCGTTGCGCTCTGGATCGTCGAGACGCTGCCGGAGAGCGCACGCCACGCCGTTGGGCACAACTCGCTGGCGCAGCGGTACCGGTCGGTGCTGGGTGACCGCACGTTCGTCGGCGTCGCGATCATCGGCGCGATGACCTTCACCGGGCTGTTCTCCTACCTGTCGGCCTCCTCCTTCCTGTTCCAGCAGGTGTACTCCTTCAGCCCGCAGCAGTACGGCATGCTCTTCGCCGTCAACTCCCTCGGCATCGTTCTCGGCGTGCAGCTGAGCTCGCGGCTGATGCACCGGTGGAACGTGGGACCGCAGTGGATCCTCACCGTGTCGACCGTCGTACTGGCGGTCACCGCGGCGGCCATCGTGCTGCTGGACTCCGCCGGCGCCGGGCTCTGGGGCATCCTCGTTCCGTTGTGGTTCTTCATCGCCGCCTGCGGCTTCACGCTGCCGAGCGTTCAGGTGATCGCCCTCAACGCGCACGGGCACGAGGCCGGGACCGCGGCCTCCCTCCTCGGCGCCGGGAACTTCGGCGTTGCCGGCCTCATCTCCCCGGTCGTCGGGCTTCTCGGCGTGGGCAACGCCATCCCGATGGGCGCCGTGATGGGGTCGACCGCCCTCGTCTCGATCCTCGCGCTGTGGTTTGTCGCGCGGCCGCACCGGGTGGCCGCGCTCTCGCACTAGCCGCAGCGCTGGCCCCCTGCCCCCTGCCCCTGCCCTGCACTTCGCTGAGTTGCGGACAAAGTACCTTCCCGGGCCGAACGAAGGTACTTTGTCCGCGACTCAGCTCGCGGGACGACGCTGAGGGTGGCAGTACCCGCAGCCGCCGCTCTACCATTGACGGATGGACGACAGCCAGAAACACCCGGAAGTCGCCGCCCGACCGCCAGCGAAGCGCGTCGCTCACTGGTGGTGGATCGTGAGCGGAGTCGTGGCGGTGGTCCTGGCCGCCCTGATCGGCTTCATCGTCGTGGTCCGGGACAAGGGCGCGCCGTTCCCCTTCGACACCCAGTGGATGACCGAGGTGGCCGAAGATCGCGGGCCGGTCCTGGACTTCCTGTCGTACCTGATGAACTCCCTCGGCGGCAATCTCCTCGGAATCCTAGTGATCCCGACCGTGATCATCGTCGTGCTGCTGATCATGAAGCGGCCCTGGGCGGCCGGGTACTACCTCGCGGCCACGCTGGTGAGCTCGGGCATGGTTCAGCTGCTCAAGAAGTCGTTCGGCCGGGCGCGGCCGGAAGACATCCTCGTGCAGGTCGACTTCGGGTCTTTCCCCTCCGGACACGTCGGCAACGCCGCGACCATGGCCGTCACCCTGGCCATCATCTTTCCGCGGCTCTGGGTCTGGATCGCGGGGGCCGCCTACGTGGTCCTGATGATGTTCAGCCGCACCTACCTCGGCGCCCACTGGCTCTCCGACACGATCGGCGGCGCCCTGCTCGGCGTCGGCGTCGCGATCGTGGTCTGGGCGCCGTTCGCCGCGAAACTCGACGGCGAGCACGAATTGGCCCTGCACCGCCGGTCGGCCGCCCATCCGCCGCCCGCGACGACGCAGCCCAAACCCGCCGATTTCGACGGAGAAACTCCGAAATAAGCCCCGAAACGTCGTAAAAGCTCGCTGGCGGTCAGAATCTCCGTCGAATTCGGCAGTAGGCGGGGCAGACAGCGACGGATGCCGCACGATAGCGTCGAGGGATGAAGATTCTCCTTGTCGGTGCGGGTGGCGTCGGTGACGCGTTCGCGAAGATCATCGCCCGCCGTTCCTTTTACGAGCACGTCATCGTCAGCGACTACGACCTCGGCCGCGCCGAGCGTACGATCGCGGCGATCCTGGCGCGGCACGGGGCGGATGTCGCCGGTCGGTTCACCGCCGCGCAGATCGACGCCTCCGACCCGGACCGGGTCGCATCCGTCGCCCGTGAACACGGCGCAACGCACGTGATGAACGCCGTCGAGCCCAAGTTCGTGCCCACCATCTTCGCCGGTGCGCTGGCCGCGGGCGCGGACTACCTCGACATGGCGATGAGCCTCTCCGAGCCGCACCCGACCGACCCGACGGCGCAGACCGGGGTCAAGCTCGGCGACGACCAGTTCGCCCAGGCCGGCGACTGGGAAACCGCCGGCCGTCTCGCCCTGGTGGGCATGGGCGTGGAGCCCGGGCTCTCCGACGTGTTCGCGCGCTACGCATCCGATCACCTGTTCAGCGAGATCGACGAGCTCGGCACCCGCGACGGCGCCAACCTGGTGGTGCGCGACGAGGCCGGCAACGAGATCTTCGCGCCGTCCTTCAGCATCTGGACCACGATCGAGGAGTGCCTGAACCCGCCCGTCATCTTCGAGAAGGACAGGGGCTGGTTCACCACCCCGCCGTTCAGCGAGCCGGAGATGTTCGACTTCCCGGAGGGCATCGGCCCGGTCGAGTGCGTCAACGTGGAGCACGAGGAGGTGCTGCTGATGCCGCGCTGGCTCGACGCCAAACGGGTCACCTTCAAGTACGGTCTCGGCGAGGAGTTCATCGGCGTGCTGAAGACCCTGCACCTGCTCGGCCTCGACAGCGTCGACCCGGTGCGCGTGCGCACCGCCTCCGGCCCGGCCATGGTGGCGCCGCGAGATGTCGTCGCCGCCTGCCTGCCCGACCCGGCCACGATCGGCCCGCGGATGACCGGCAAAACCTGCGCCGGCGTGTGGGTCACCGGCACCGGCCCGGACGGCGCCCCGCGCGAGGTGTACCTGTACCACGTGGCCGACAACGAGTGGACGATGGCCGAGTACGACGCCCAGTGCGTCGTCTGGCAGACCGCGCTGAACCCGGTCATCGCGCTCGAGCTGCTCGCCGCCGGCACCTGGGGCGGCATCGGCGTGCTCGGCCCGGAGGCCTTCGACGCGAAACCGTTCCTCGACCTGATGTCCGCGCCGGAGTCCGAGGGCGGCTACGGCCAGCCCTGGGGCCTCCAGGACCGCCTGTGACCCCCCTCCCCACCCCCGCGAAACTGCAGTTGTGCGCGCTAAAACGTCGTTATAACGCACACAACTGCGGTTTCGCGGGATGCCGGGGGCGCGTTTGCGGGGGAGGAGCGACGTGATCAACGGGGAAGTGTCGTTCTGGTGGGAGCAGATCGGGCGGCCCGCGCCGCGCGCGGCCCTGCCGGGTTCGACGCGCGCCGATGTCTGCATCGTCGGCGCCGGGTACACCGGGCTGTGGACCGCGTACTACCTGAAGAAGGCCGCCCCGGCGCTGCGGATCGTGATCCTGGAGCAGCGGTTCGCCGGCTACGGGGCATCCGGGCGCAACGGCGGCTGGCTCACCAATTCGATCACCGGCGGCCGCGAGCAGTACGTGAAGAGCCACGGGCGCGAGGCCGCCGAACGGTTCCAGGCCCGGATGAACGAGACCGTCGACGAGGTGATCCGGGTCGCAGCGGCCGAGGGCATCGACGCCGACATCGTCAAGGGCGGCGAGTTCACGGTCGCCTACGACGAACCGCAGCAACGCCGGCTCGAGGCCGCCGCGCGCGCCGAACAGCAGTGGTCGATGGCGGATGTCCAACTCCTCTCCCGGGCGGAAGCCACCGCCCGGATCAACGTGGTCGGCACCACCGGCGCGATGTGGCACCCGCACTGCGCGCGCATCCAGCCGGCCAAGCTCGCCTTCGGGCTCGCCCGGGTGGTCGAGGCGCTGGGCGTGGAGATCTTCGAGGACACCACCGTGAGCGAGATCGCCCCGCACCGGGCGATCACCGAGCATGGCACCGTCGAGGCCGAGTTCGTCGTGCGCGCCACGGAGGGTTTCACGGCCGGGCTCAAGGCCCTGCACCGCGCCTGGCTGCCGATGAACTCCTCGCTGATCGCCACCGAGCCGCTCGGCGCCGACGTCTGGGAGCGGATCGGCTGGACCGGCCGCGAAACCCTCGGCGACATGGCCCACGCCTACATGTACGCGCAGCGCACCATTGACGACCGCATCGCGATCGGCGGCCGCGGCGTGCCGTACCGGTTCGGCTCGAAAACGGACTCGGACGGGCAGACCCCGGCGAGCACGGTCGAGGCGCTGCGCGGCATCCTGACCCGCTTCTTCCCGGCGACGAAGGGCGCGGCCATCGACCACGCCTGGTCGGGTGTGCTGGGCGTGCCCCGGGACTGGGCGGCCACCGTGGGCCTCGACCGCGGCACCGGCCTGGCCTGGGCCGGCGGCTACGTCGGCACCGGGGTGACCACGACGAACCTGGCCGGCCGCACGCTGCGGGACCTCATCCTCGGCCGGCAGAGCGCGCTCACCGGGCTGCCCTGGGTGAACCACCGGGTGCGCAACTGGGAGCCCGAGCCGCTGCGCTGGCTCGCGGTGCACGCGCTGTACCAGGCCTACTCCCGGGCGGATCGCGCCGAGCTGACCCGCCGCCGCACCACATCGCCCCTCGCCTCGATCGCCGACGTCGTCTCCGGCCGCGGCCACTAGCCTCCCGGCCGGAATGTCCGTCGGATTCGGCAGGACGCGGGGCTGACCCGGGCGGCCGGATGTGGTCTACTCGTTGCATGTCAGTTGATCCGGAAATCGTGGCCGAAGCCGGCCGCCAGGCCGATGCGGCGGCCGAGGCCGCGGGCGTGGTCGTGCGGATGGCCGACCCCGGCGATATGAACGCCATCATCGGCATGTTCGAGCGCACCTGGGGTCCCGGCCGCAGCCCGGACCGGTCGATGCTGCTCGCCCTGGACTACGCGGGCAACACCGTGCTGATCGCGACCGCGGCCGGGAAGCCGGTCGGGGCCACGCTCGGCTTCCTCGGCTGGTCCGACGGAGTCCACCTGCATTCGCACATGGCGGCCGTCGTGCCGTGGCGACGAAGCGGCGGAGTCGGCTACGCCCTCAAGCTCTTCCAGCGGTCCGTGTGCCTGCAGCAGGGAGTCGCCGACATGCGGTGGACCTTCGACCCGCTCATCCGCCGCAACGCCCACTTCAACCTGGTCAAACTGGGCGCCGAAGTGGTCAAGTTCCTGCCCGACTTCTACGGGCGCCTCGACGACGCCGTCAGCGGCAGCGACCGCAGCGACCGCTTCGAGGTGAAGTGGCGGCTGGATTCGCCCCGCGTGCGCCGGGCGCTCGCCGGCCGGCCACAGCAGGCCTGGTCGACGACCGGCAGTCTTCCGCTGAACGTCGACTTCGAACACCTGCGGGCCGACGATCCCCGTGCCGCAGAGCTGCTCCGTGAGGAATCGAGGGTGATGTTCCACGCCGCGATGGCCCAGGGCCTGCGCCCGGAGCTCAACGCCGACAACGACTACGTGTTCACCCCGGACCCGGCCGACCCGACCGACGGAGCCCGTCAATGAAACTTGAATCGATCACCCTGCACCGCGTGGCGATGCCGCTCGTGCGGCCGTTCGAGACGTCCTTCGCCCGGCAGACCACGCGCGTGCTCCTGCTCGTGCATGTGCGCACGAGCGAGGCCGAGGGCTGGGCCGAGTGCGTCGCGATGGAGGGGCCGCTCTACAGCTCCGAGTACGTCGAGGGCGCCGAGCACGTCATCCGCAGCTACCTGGCCCCGGCCCTGCTGAAGGCGACGGATGTCACCGCCGAGACGGTAGGTCCGCTCACCGCGTTCGTCGTGGGCCACCGGATGGCGAAGGCCGCGCTCGAGGCGGCCGTCCTCGACGCACAGCTCCGCGCATCCGGCGTCTCGTTCGGCGGCTACCTCGGCGCCGTCACCGACTGGGTCGACTGCGGCGTCTCGGTGGGGATCAGCCCCGACCTCGACACCCTGCTCGACGAGGTGTCGGGCTATGTCGACGAGGGCTACCGGCGGATCAAGCTCAAGATCAAACCCGGCTGGGACCTCATCCCGGTATACGCGGTACGCGAACTGATCGGGCCGGACATGCTCCTGCAGGTCGACGCGAACACCGCCTACTCGGCCGCCGACATCGCCCACCTGGGCCGGCTCGATCCGTTCAACCTCGTGCTGATCGAACAGCCCTTCGTCGAGGAGGACATCGCCACCCACGTGGCCCTCGCCAGGGCGATCGAGACGCCGGTCTGCCTCGACGAGTCGATCGTCAGCGTGGGCGTGGCCCTGGATGCCATCGAACGCGGCGCGACGTCCGTCATCAACATCAAGCCGGGCCGGGTCGGCGGCTACCTCGAATCGGTGCGCATCCACGACCTCTGCGTGGCGCACGAGGTGCCGGTGTGGTGCGGCGGGATGCTGGAGACCGGCGTCGGCCGGGCGGCGAATGTGGCGCTCGCGGCGCTGCCCGGCTTCATCCTGCCCGGCGACACCTCGGCGAGCAGCCGCTACTTCGCCGAGGACCTGGTCGAGGAGCCCTTCGTGCTCGGCACGGGGGAGCACGCCGGTCAGCTCGCCGTGCCCACCGGGCCCGGCACCGGGGTCACCGTGCGGGAGCATCTCGTGCGCGACTGGGCGCTCGTCGCCCCGGTCACCCTCCGCGGTTAATCCTTCAGGCTGCTCGCGGAGACCTCGAACTCCTCGACGCCGACGATCCGCATTGCCTGCTCGGAGCTGGCATCGGCGCGGATCGTGTTCGCGGCCTGCTGGCTCGCGGAGAGGCTGTCCGCGCTGTCCCACAGCGTGATCGAGAGGGCCTTGCCCGGCTCGGTGCTGGTCAGGAAATAGATGCCGCGGTTCCCGGGGAGAGCGAGCACGCGGTCCGTGATTTCCTTGGTACTGGCTTCGTCGAGCCTGCTCTCCGGGCTGGTCTCGTAGGTGCTGACTCGTGCGAACATCGAGGTGTCCTTCCGTCTGGTCTGGTCCCACCAGTAAGGACCGAACGACGTTCCCGCACAAGGCCGGCTCCCGCGCGAACTGGCTGGTCTCCCGGTCGGCAGCGGGTCTAGGCTGCCGCCATGACTCCGAGCGATTCCGTGGATCCGGTGGCCGAGCTGCAGGCCCAGGCGGAGCTCGCGCTCGCCGCAGCGAAGAAGGCCCAGGCGGACGCAGAGGCCGCCGTCAAGCGGGCACAGGATGCCGCGATCGCGGCGGCCGCGGCGCAACGCCCGGCCGGCGCGCCCGCGCCGCTCC